>CAZHIK010000101.1:0-14579 GCA_964532635.1 uncultured Enterobacterales bacterium | reverse complement strand
GCGACGATGCGGGAAGCAGGCCTAGGGCAGCTTGATGAAGCCCTTCTCCTGGAGCATGTCCACGTGGGCGCGGGCTTCCTTGATCTGCTGCTCGGCCATGCGGTAGAGCGTGTCGGCGTCGTACTCGAGCTGGGCCACACCCTGCTCGATGGCCTTGAGGCCCACAGCCACGGCTTCGCGGGGGAAGACCTCCCACTCGTTCATGTTGGGGATGATGTAGTCGGGGCGCAGGCCCTTGTCTTCGGCGACCTTGGCCAGCTCGAGGGCCGCGGCGATGCACATCTCATCGGTGATGGTGGTGGCTCGCACGTCCAGGGTGCCACGGAAGATGCCGGGGAAGCCCAGGCTGTTGTTGACCTGGTTGGGGAAGTCGGAGCGGCCGGTGGCGAACACGGCGGCGCCCAGCTCCTTGGCCTCCCAGGGCCACATCTCGGGCACCGGGTTGGCGCAGCAGAAGACGATGGGGTCCTTCTTCATGGCCTTGACGTGGGCGGGGAGGACCACGTTGGGGCCCGGCTTGGCCAGCGCGATGAGCACGTCGGCGTTCTCGCAGGCTTCGACGAAGTCGCCCTGGCGGTTCTCGCCGTTGGTGCGCTGGGCCCAGCCCCACTTCCACTGGTCGTTGCCGTGCTCGATGTCGGTGCGACCCTTGTGGAGGATGCCCTTGGAGTCGGCCATGACGATCTTCTCGGGGTCGGCACCCGCAGCCACGAGCAGGCGGACGATGGCCTGGTTGGACGCGCCAGCGCCCAGCATGGCCATGTTGACCTCGCCCATTTCCTTGCCAACGAGCTTGAGGGAGTTGATGAGGCCGGCCACGGTGACCGCGGCGGTGCCCTGCTGGTCGTCGTGCCACACGGGGATGCGGGCGCGCTCGCGCAGGGTATCGAGCACCTCGAAGCACTGGGGCTTCTGGATGTCCTCGAGGTTGATGCCGCCGAAGCTGGGCTGCATCCACTCGACGAACTGGATGATGTCCTTGGGCTCGTGAGCATCGATGCAGATGGGCACCGCATCGACACCGCCCAGGTACTTGAACAGCAGAGCCTTGCCTTCCATGACGGGCATACCGGCCTCGGGGCCGATGTTGCCCAGGCCCAGCACGCGGGTGCCGTCGGAGACGACCGCGATGGTGTTGGCCTTGTTGGTGTGCTCGTAGACGGTCAGCGGGTTGGCCGCGATGTCACGACAGGGAGCGGCGACGCCGGGGGTGTACCAGATGGCGAAGTCATCGAGGCTGCGGATGCAGCACTTGCTGGTGACCTGGATCTTGCCCTTGTAGAAGGGATGGAGCTGCATCGCGTCCTTGGCGGGCTGCTTGGCCTTGGCGAGAAGCTCTTCGACGGTGGGCTGGTGTCCGGACATCTGTCTGTCTCCCTTTTGGGGAATTTGGGGTTTGGAAGCGCATGCAACGCGCCTTGGAGGCGCGCGAAGGCCGGCCCTGTATGCGTTCCCCGCCAGACAGAACACTGAGCTAGCGCAGGCTCTGTGCTGCTCTCACAACCCGGGGGTCGGCATCGTGCGCCAGGTCATCCAGCTCAGGACGAGTGGCGAGATCCGCTGCGTTCAGCCGCTCGAGGGCGTGCAGGGTCTGCAGCCTCACCTCGGCGTCGCTGTCGCGCAGCAGCGGCAGCAGTGCGTCGTAGGCGGAGGCGGCCCGCAGGTACCCGAGCGAGCGGGCGGCCATGGCCCGCGTATAGGCGGAGCTGTCGCCCAGGACGGCTACCAGGTCGTCGGCCAGCACCGCGCCCTGCTTGTGCCAGCCGGCCGCGCGTGCGGCCTCACCGCGCACATCGGCGTCGGCGTCGGCCAAGCCCACGCGGATACCCTCGGCCGCGTGCTCGATCTCGCCGTAGCGCAGGCTGGCCACCATGAACGCGCGGGCACCCGCGCTCTGCTCGGTGGTCATCATGGCGACGAAGGCCTGGGCCCAGTCCCCGCCGGTGCGGGGGAGCACCTCGAGGAGGGCCTGCTGGTACGCCGGATCGCGCTGCTGCAGCAGGCGCTCGAGGAACAGCGGAGCGAGGCGGGCGTCGGCCAGCTCGGGGCCACGGAAGCGCAGCACGCCGGCGCGGGTGGGCGCGGCCTGGCGGGTGTCGAAGGTGGCGTACAGCTCGGGGTAGGCCCGCCAGCCGTGGACCACCGCGGCCTGCTGGCGTACCTGCCAGTCGGGGCTGGCCATGGCCTCGGCGAGCTCGGCGGCGTCGAGGCTGGTGTCGGCCACCAGGGCCTGGATGGTGTCGACGCGCTGGACGCCCCGCTCCCAGGGGGTGGCGAGGCGGGCGTCGAGGGCGAAGGCGGAGCTGGCGCCGAACGCCAACGCGGTCGCGAGGAAAAGGGTGCGCAGCATCATCACTCACCTCCCAGCAGGTGCGAGGCTTCGGTCCACCAGTCGGCACCCGGGTCGCGGTGGATGTTGGTGCCACAGTGCACCTCACCCCAGCCCTCGTGGTACACGGACCAGTCGTCCAGGTAGTGGGTGGTATGGCCCGCGGGCATCAGGCTGTCCCACAGGGCGATGAGGGGGTCGTCGGCCTGAGTGTCGTTGGTGTCCCGCAGGAACGGATCGGCGATGAGCAGCTTGTGGTCGCCCTCGGCCTCGGTGAAGACCGCCAGGTTGATCATGCCCGGAATGAGCGCCAGGGCGTAGTTGCGACACCAGCTGTTCTCTTCCCAGATGCCGGGGACCCGGATGATGTCGGAGTCGTCCAGACCCAGGTGGGTCTTCAGGTACTCGATCTGCGGCTCGATGTCGTCGCGCTGGATGTCCTCGTTCATGGCCCGCAGCGCCACGTCGCCCGTCAGCTCACCGATGGTGGAGTAGCCGTGGGCCGAGCGGTACTTGGGGATGGAGTAGGAGGGGTCCATCGAGTCGAGCAGCGCCCAGGTCACATCGACGTCGGTGACCAGCAGCTTGAAGCCCTTGGACGAGGAGGCGTCGGGCACGAAGGTGAAGAACTCGTCGACGTGGCCCACGCAGAGCCAGGTGGAGTCGGGCATGATGGGGGCCTGGACCTGCTGGGAGTCCAGGAAGTCCATCAGCCCGTCGGCGGGATGCAGTGACTGGGCGCCCCCGTAGTAGATGCGCCCCAGGGGGTAGTCGACCCCGTCCACGGTCACGGGAGGCGCGGTCTCGAGGTTGCCAAAGCTGTCCAGCGAGTTGGGCTGGGCCCCGCGCCCCCAGGTCTCGACGGCCACGTCGGGCCCCTGGAGCTCGTCCTCGGGGAAGGCGTCGAGGTAGTTGCCCATGGTGGAGCGGATGGAGTCCACGATCAGCTCGGCGTCATGGCCGGCGAAGCGCCGGTAGGCGAACTCGAGCTCGTCCTGGACCCAGACGTCGGAGCCATAGGCAGCACCCGCGACCGAGGTGAAGCGCTCGGTGCCGAGGATGCTCTCGAGGTCGGACACCATGGAGGCGTTGGAGTAGCCCCCCATGCCCACGGCGATGATCCAGAGGTGGGTGGCGGCCTGCAGGTGGTGGTTCAGCGTCAGGGGCGCGGAGAGCAGCGAGACGGTGTTGCTGTCGCTGGCTCCGGTGAAGCTCAGGCTGCCCTCGAGCAGCAGGTCCTCGAACTCCACCGCGAGGATCTGATCCGCTGTGCCCTCGAGGCTGCCCGTGCTGGTGGACTCGTCGAGGAACAGTGCGCCGTCCAGCCAGACCCGGATGCCGGTGCCCTCGAGGGTGACATCGACCGCGCCGATGCCCGCCGGCACCGGCAAGGTGGCGAAGTCGTTGTCGTCGCCACCAGCGGCGTCGTCCCAGTCAACGGTGCCGTTCTCGTCGTCGTCGTCCATGTTGGCGGCACCGATGAGGGACTCGACCTCCCAGAACTCGGAGGGATCGAGGCCGGTGTCGTCGCCGGTCTCGCCGGGGAGGTCGTCGGTGTCATCGGACTTGCCGCAGTTGCCAGCGACCAGTGGCAGAGCCAGGGCACAGAGCAGGACCACAGCGGGTCCAGAGGGTTGGAGCTTCGACAAGTGGGTCTCCCGTTTCGTTGTGCACGACGGATGGAGGCCGCGCGGGGACCCGAGGAGCTTGGCACCTCGGACCGCGGGGCGCCACTGTCGAAAACAAAGAAAACGTCAGGACTGCTCAGGCTCGCCCAGGACCACCAGATCGAAGGAGCTGCGGGCGGCCAGCAGTGGGGCCAGCTGCTCGCGGACGAAGTCAGCGTGGACGGTATCCTCGCGGTAGGCCGTCAGGCTGGCGGCGTCGGGGAAGAGCACCGTGACCACGAGGTCCCACTCACCGCCTTCACCTGCGAGCGCGGGGCTGGTGGTGGCCACCCGAGCGTCGGCCACCATGGGACGGGAACGCAGCAGCGCCAGGATGCGCTGGCCCAGCTCGGTGAGCCCGTCGTGGTGCTCGGGCCTCAGCTGCAGCAGGATGGTGCGTTGGATCACGAGGCCTCCCGGGGCCAGCCAGGGCCCAGGGCCGCGGCGGCGGAGCCCGCCAGGTTGGCGTCGTCGATGTGGGCGATGTGGACCCGATCAGCGCTTCCAAGCAGCTCGGCCAGGGTGGCGCGCACACGTTCGGCGTAGCCGGGCGCCTTCCAGAACAGGCCGCCCTCGGCCGCCACCTGGCAGCGACCCGCGGGCAGGTTGTCGAGCACCGCGGCCAGCCCGCAGGCCACGAGATCGGCGGAGCGATCCAGCACACCGGACGCCAGCTCGCCCAGGGGCTCCGGCCCCTGCTCCCGCAGCCGCACCAGGACACCGGCGCCCTCCTCGGGATCACAGGCGGCCGGATCGTCGGCGGCGATCACGAACAGGCGGGGCAGGTAGCGGCCGGATACGGCCTTTTCGAAGGCCTGCAGACCAGGGTTGTCCGAGGCCATGTCCAGCTCCATGTCCCAGCCGGTGAGCTCGGCCAGCTGCAGGTTCCCCGACTCGAGGTTGACAGCCATGGACGGCCCAGGCGCGCGGTGGGCCAGCTTGCCGAGGGCGCTGTGGGGGAAGAACGCGGCCATGTTGCTGCCGGTGCCCACCACCAGGCCGATGCCGTGCTCGAACCCACCGGGCCGCATGGCCCCGGCCAGCAGCGCAGCCACGGTGTCGTTGAGCACGCGGATGGCCCCGACCCGCACGCTGCGGCGCTCGAGGGCATCCCGCAGCAGGGCGCCCACACGGTGGCCCTCGACCCCCACCACCCGGATGTCCTTGGTCCAGCGCACCAGCTCGGCGTCGCCGCAGTCCAGCACCCGGGCCGGGTAGGAGAAGCAGTAGCCCAGCGGAAGACCTGGCTCGGGATCGCAGCGGGCCACCAGCTCCGCCTGCAGGTCGAACAGGGCCTCGCGGGTCACCGAGGGATCGCCCACCCCTGGTACGGCGGCGGTGTGGGGACCGGCCAGGACGTTGAGGCCAGTGTCGGGGGACAGCTCCACCAGGGCGGCCCGCACGTTGGTGCCGCCGATGTCCACCACCAGGGCGCGGCCCGACAGGCCGGGCTCGGGCTGTGGCAACCAGGCGGGGTGGCCGGCCACGGTGCGGCCGTCGTGGTCCAGGCCCTCGCGGATCTGGGATGCGAAGCCCTCGCGCAGGCGGGCGAGGGCCCCAGGGGGAAGGTGGAACAGCTCAGCCAGGGAGCGCGGGTGGTCGCAGGACATGAGGGCCTCCGGCGCAGCCTCTAACCAGCACGCCCTGCTGCGCACCGGCCGGCCCACCGGACCCACGGGCCGGAGGAGCCGCCCTCAGTTGTCGAGCCAGCGGGCGATCCGGGGGTGCTCGCGGGTGTGCCACCGGAGGAAGGTGATCAACATCGCCAGCGACCACAGGGGGGCGAGGCCGAAGAGCGAGAAGCGGCCGAGGGTGACGCTGTCCACGGTGGCCACGGGCGCTCCCACCAGCAGCCCAGCCAGGCCCAGGCCTATGCCGAGGGGAAAGACCCATCGCCGCCGGATGTGCAAGGCGACCTGGACCACCATCCACCCGGCCATGATCAGCCAGTGGATGCGCTGGGCCCAGGCGTAGACCAAGCCCCAGCCGTCCAGCAACCTGTGGGTGCTGGCGATGCCGTTCATGAACGACAGCTGGGTGGCGAAGGCCACGGCCAGCCCGAGCAGCACCACGCGCCAGGGCAGCCGCAGGCCGCGCCGGGCCACGCTGGGGTAGACCACCAGCACCGGCAACAGCAGCGTGAGCGCCGAGGATGGGAACACGCCGCGGCTGGCGGTGGGGGGCACCGGCATGAAGCCGGACATCAAGCCCAGGGTCAACGCGGCCCCCACGACAGCGGCCGCCCAGGCCTTCCGGCCCCACAACCCCACCGCGGCCACCACCCAGAGCACCGCGCCGATCACCCCCAGATCGCTGATGAGGGGGTACACCCACGACAGCAACGTCGCCGTGTGCTGCTCACCTGCAGCCTCGACCACGGCCAGGACAGCAGGGAAGTCGTGGAAGAAGACCCAAGCGCTGGCGGCGGCAGCGACCGCCCCCATCGCCGCGGCGAGACCAGCCGCGGGAGCCATCGAGCTTCGGGACATGTCGGCTCCTCGCACCGGCAGGTGGCCGGTGAGCGGTTGTGCAGCTCGAGCGTATCGAACCGCGCGCTGGAAGTCACCGTGACGACCACGGGTTAGGGGCCAGCGGCCACGGACAGGAGGTCACCATGCGCCGAGTCCTCTTCATCCTTCCCTTCACCCTGATGGGCTGCGCCAACACCATCAACGGCAAGGTCGACGGCGAGCGGGTCGGCAGCGTCAAGGAGAGCATCTTCCAGCTGGTCTCCTACGACGTCCCCCTGGTCGGTACGCTCACGGGCATCGGTGTGGCCGTCACCGGCGCCAAGGACTCCTGCGAGGGCCTGGACGAGCTGAACAACGTCAGCCACGACTGCGTGGACCAGTGCGAGGAGCTGGAGCTCATCGCCGCCGATCACCTGCCCTCCAACGAGATCTGGACCCTCTGGATCTGGCTGGTGAGCGACGACTCGGTGGAGGGCCACTACCTGCACGCCGACGCCAGCGACTTCGACGGCTTCGGGGCCAGCATCGACAAGTCCGACGTCTCCGCCCTGCGCGACTTCGACACCTGCCTGGAGATGTGCCAGGAAGACGAGTCCATCCCCACCACCAGCGAGGACTCCACCGGCGGCACCATCGAGCTGACCGGCTACGAATCCCGGGATCGCCTCGAGGGCGAGTACACCATCGAGTTCGGCACCGACGTGCTCGAGGGCCACTTCGCCGCGGACTGGTGCGAGATCTTCGACCTGTAGCCACCATGCGCCCCCATCCCTGCTGCACGCTGCTCCCGCTGGCGTTGACCACCGCCTGCCCGCCCCACCCCACGCCCCCCGAGGCAGCGGTGGAGGCCGTCGCTCCCGATCCCGCACCGGCCCACGATCCGGAGCCGCCTGCCACCCCCTCTCCCTCACCGGCGCCCATGACCCTGGCGCCCCTGCCCGGCTGCACGGTCGGGCCGGACCAAGTGCTCGAGGAGCCCATCATCGTGGGCTCCCTGGACGACCAGGCGGTGCGAGAAGCGGTCTACCAACAGCTGGATCGCATCGGTGAGTGCGTGGACTGGGCGGTCGGCTACGACCTGCTCCAGCCCGGACAGCTGGTGGTGCGCCTGTCCGTCGCCCCGGCTGGGCGAGTGAGCAGCGTGGAGGTGGCGGCGGACCCCTCGGGCCAGGACGCAGAGGTGCGAAGCTGCCTCGAAGCGGCCTTCGGTGATCTGGTCTTTCCCCGCACCAGCACGGTCACCTGGGTCTGCTACCCCATCAACGTCGCCTACTGACCGTGGGCATCCGCGGCGCCTCGCGATAGGTCCGCTCTCCACCCGAACACACGAGAAGGCCCCATGCTGCTGCTTCTCTTCCTGCTCGCCTGTACCCAGCAAGCCCCCACCGAGTGCCCCGAGTGCCCCACCTGCCCCGAGCAGGCTCCGGCCGCCAGCGGCACCCAGCTCGAAGGCTGGGAGGCCGAGTTGCTCTCCCCCGCCATCGAAGAGCTGCGCAAGGGTATGCAGACCTGGGGCGACCAGCCCTTCGGCGTCTGCGAGGGCAAGCGCGAGTGCGACAGCTACGTGGGCGCCACCCCGGGCCTGTTGAAGGAGGGCTCCTTCTTCGTGCGCGCCGAGCTGAAGGTGCCCTCGGTGGGCGAAGGCTGGAAGGCCACCTTCGCTGTGGACTGCACCTCCACGGACGCCCGCGGCAACACCAGCGAGCAGAACCACGAGAAGACCTACGAGATCAAGTACACCGGCAAGGAGCGCGCCTACCGCCTCCAGCCCCTGTGGAAGATCCAGTCCCCCCATCCCGGCGGCGCCCGCAGCTGTGACTTCAGCCTCACGCCGATGCGCCCCGACGGCGAGGCCGGCGAGGCCTGGACCGGTCACTACGAGACCCCCGCGCCCTGACCCCCTCGCGCCCGGCCCTGCCCAAGCCCGCCAGCTGCTGGTGGAATCGGGCGCTGCGCGCCCTGCGCGGCCGGGGCCTGAGCATCTGGTACCACCCCAGCTACCGCCTGCCGATGACCTCCATCGAGGCTCGGATCGGCATCGATCCACGCCGGGCCGACCTGGCCGCCTGGTACCTGGTGGAGTGGAAGGTGGTGCCCTCATCGGCCGTGCGCCGGCCCGCCAGGGCCAGCTTCGCCCAGCTGGGCCTGGTGCACAGCGCCGCCTACCTCGAGTCCCTGGACCGGCCCGAAACCCTGGCCCGCATCTTCGGCGTGGACCGGTGGGATGTGCAGGTCGATGAGCTGATCAGCTGCATGCGCTACGCCTGTGGTGGTACCGTCGAGGCCGCCCGGGACGCGGTGGAGCGCGGGGGCAGCAAGCTGAACCTCCTGGGCGGCTTCCACCACGCCTACCCCGACAAGGGCGGCGGCCTGTGCGTGCTCAACGACATCGCCGTGGCCATCGCCGTGATCCGGGGCGAGGGCTTCGACGGTCCGGTGGCGGTCCTCGATCTCGACGCGCATCCCCCAGACGGCCTCACAGCCTGCCTGGCCGAGGATCCGAGCTGCTGGATCGGCTCCATCTCCGGCTCGGACTGGGGAGAGGTCCCCGGCGCCGACGAGACCGTCCTGCCCGAGGGCAGCGGCGACGATCCCTACCTGGCCAGCCTGGACAGCCTGATGGACCGGATGCCCGAAGCCGCCCTGGCCTTCGTCATCGCCGGTGGCGACGTGCTCGAGGGCGACAAGCTGGGCTGCCTGGCCCTGAGCCCCAGGGGCATCCGGGATCGGGATCTGCGGGTTCGCCGGGCCCTGGGCGACACCCCCTCGGTGTGGCTGCCCGGGGGCGGCTACCAACCCCGCCACGGCTGGCGAGCCCTGGCTGGCACAGCCATGGCCCTCGAGACCGGCAGCCGGGCGTCCATCGATCCCGCCATCGATCCCATGCGCTACCACTACGGGCTCATCGCCCGCAGCCTGGGAGCCGAGCAGCTGGGCTCGCCTGAGCCCTCGGCCGACGACGACCTGCTCATCTCCCCCGAGGACATCGAGGAGGCCCTCGGGATGCGGCGACGAACCAAGCCTCATCGCCTGCTGGACTTCTACACCGAGCAGGGCATCGAGTACGGCCTGTCGGCCTACGGGGTGCTGCCTCACCTGCGGAGGCTGGGCTACGACGACTTCGAGGTGCTCTTCGACCGCGCCTCGTCGGGGGAGCGCATGCGCTTGATGGGCAACGCAGGGGGTGAGCAGCACCTGCTCCACGAGATGGTCCTCGAGCGTCGGAGCTTCGACGGCGTGGCGCTGCTGTTCGTCAACTGGCTGAGCCTGCGCCACCCAAGGGCCACCTTCACCGACCAGCGTCCCCAGCTGCCGGGCCAGGAGGTGCCGGGGCTGGGCCTGGCGCGGGAAGCGGGCCAGATGCTGGTGCGCATGGCCAAGCGCCTGGAGCTGGCCGGCGTGGCCTTCAATCCCGCTTGGTTCCACGTGGCCTACACCGCCCGCTACCACTTCCGCTTCCTGAGCCCCGACGTCCAGGGCCGCTTCGAAGCCCTGATGCGCGACCTGGCCCCCCTACCCCTGCTCGAGGCCACCCACGCCATCGCCGAACAGCGCGTACTGCTGAACGGGCAGCCCCACACCTGGGAGCCGGAGGTGATGGCTCACCGCTTCGAGGAGCCAGAGGGATTCGACGATCGGGTTGTCGAGGTGCGAGACGGCTCGCACTTCGAGCTGGGCGAGTGAGGACCGGGGCGCGCCCGGGGCCCCCCGCCTCGCCTCCCGACACACCGCTGCCGTCGCCCAGGATCAACACACCACGGCCCCACCAGGGGCCGTCGTCGCTGGGGGCCTCCAGCAGGGTCAGCATGCCCACGCAGCGGGCCCACAGGCCCACCCGGGCCTCGAGGCTGGCCCGGTCCTCCACGTAGGGCGGAGCTGGGATGCGGGTGGGGATCGGGTCGTAGGTGGTCTCGCCCGGAGCCAAGGTGATGGACTCCAGCTCGAAGCGGGTGCCCGCCACGCTCTGGACGCAGGGCGAGTTGGTGTAGGGCCGCCCGTCACCCGCAACCGCTTGTCGGCGTACTGCAGCTCTTCCACCACGGGCCGGTAGGAGCGTATCCACACCTCGCCACTGTCGAAGTGCAGGCTGGCGGCCTGAAGATTCGTGCGTCGCATCATCGCACGCTGTCAGGGCCGCGGGGCGGGTGTGGCGGCAATCCAGTCCGTCTAGCGAGCTTCCTGGGTGCCACTCGCGTCACCGAGGACGTGCAGGAGCAGGCCTGTGCTGGCCGCGTCATGGGCCTTCAGCTTCACCACTATCGATTCGCAGGGATGTCTCTGGACAACGTCCTGCCAGGCCTCAAGATCGAGTTTCTCGGCGAGTCGGGTATCGACACACACCTCACCCCCACCAGCTGCATCACAGAGACGGGCCGCGTAGTTGACGGCGGAGCCGATCAGCGTGAAGTCGAGGCGGGACTCCTCGCCCAGATCACCGATGATCACCTCGCCGAAGGAACACCCCACCCCGATGGGGAGCATTCCTTCCCGGCTGGTCCGTTCCACCATCTCGATCGCGGCCCGGAGACATCCCTCCTTGTTGTGCGCCGGGAAGAACGCCAGGATGCCATCACCCAACACCTTGTTGACCCGGCCGCCGTGTGCCCGGATGACCCGGACCTCGAGCTCCAGCTGCTCGCTCAGGGTCTTCACGATCTCATCGGGGCCGCGCCCCCCACACCACTTCGTGAACCGTCGGATATCGACGAACATGAGGCAGAGTTCACGCTTCGCGGACATGAGGCCTCGGCCGCCCTGCTGGCGCAGATCGGGCAGGTCGCTTGGACCGAGCGCGAACTGGCGCGTCAACAACCTCCGCTGCACCGCATCGATGACGCGCTGGGTAGAGGTGGGCTGGATGTTCTCGCGGGTGTGTACTCTTCCACCGGACAACGGATCCGCCACGCCCATCCGCTGCGCCTCCGTGGCGATCAGCTGCAACACCAGAGACAGGTCGGCCGGGTGCTCATCCATCACCGAGGACACGACCTGGTCGATGGTCGTCCCCGCCACCTCTCGCCCGAGGACACCGCGGAGCCTGGCGTGCACCTTCTCCGTCAGCAGCGCGAGCTGTTCGTCCGTAGCAGGGCCGAAATCGGACAGAAGGGCCCGCCCGGGCTCGACCTCGAGCAACAGGTCCAGGAAGCGGTCCACCTGCGAGACGATCACGCTTCCATGCTGTGGGCAGATTCGCTCGATCTCCAGCTCGTCGAGCTTGCGATGTGCATGCTCCAGTGCCGCCCTCGAGCAGACGTACTCCGCCAGGAAGTCCCGGGCCGCCGCAAGATCGCCGTCGTCCGCAAACAGGTGCCAAGAGCGATTGAAGCCGCCGAAGATGTCCGATGAGAACAGCGTTCGACTCCGCTCATCGTAGCTCGCCATGTTGCCAGCGAAGTGAAGGTAGGGCAGGTGCAAGAAACGGATGCGCCGGCCAGAAGCCAGCTCGAGGCACTCGCCGTCACGGACGGGCAGCACCGGGGACCTGATGCCGTAGTAGGGGAGAAACAGGGCCACACGTGGCGCGGTGATGACCACCACGTTGGGGTGGAGCCCCTCCTCGATCAGTGGGACGAGGGCCGCGAGGTCCGGATCCTGATGATGGACGACGACATAGCGGACCTGCTCCAGAGGCACGACCTGCTCGATCTTGTCGAGGATGAGGTACTTGAAGAACGGATGGCCCGGCCCTGGGTCGAACAGCACGGCCTCATCCCCGTCGACGAGCAGGTAGGGATTGTTCGAAAATCCCGCCTCGTAGTCTGCGAAGCCGACCCACCACAGTCCCGGGGTGATCTCGATCGGTGAGGTGTCGTCCAGCTTCTTCATGCGCCGCTCCGTGATGCGCGGAAGAGCAGGTAGCCTACCACCGGTCCGACGCGGCACACCAACACACCGCCCCCAGGGCGGCCGACACGACAGCACGCGGTGGCAGCCGGGATTCCCCCCGGAGAACGTACACCGAGGCAGGGTCAGACCAAAGGGCGCCGCGGAGCGCGGTGTTCGTCCCACACCTTCCCCGCCGCGACAGCGCCCCCTCACTCGGACGCAGCTGGCTCCCAGCTCACGATGCAGTCCCGCCCCTGCTCCTTGGCCCCCCGAGCCGCAGCCTCGGCCCTGCCCATCAGCCCCTCGACGTCAAGGTCTCGCTCACCCGCGTAGGTGGCCGCTCCGAAGCTGCCGGTGATGGGGATCTCGATGCTGCCCACCACCAACGGCTGCCAGGTCAACACCGTCCGAAAGCGCCGCGCCGCGGCCGCGGCCTGCTCTGGACCCAGGTGCGACAGCAGCACGGCCAGCTCACCGCCGCCGGTGCGGGCCAGCAGATCGCTGTCCCGCAAGTGCTCGGACATGCGCTGAGCCACCAGGGCCACCACCTGGTCCCCCACCTCGAAGCCGTGCTCGTTGTTGACGCGCTCGAGATGGTCCAGATCCATGAGCACCACCGAGCATGGGAAGCCGTGGCGCCGGGCCAGGTCCAGCTCACGGCCCAGGCTGCGCACGAACAGGCGTCGGTTGGCCACCCCCGTGAGCAGGTCGGTGACCGCCAGCGAGCGAAGCCGCTGCAGGTGGCGCCGCAGCCCCCGGAGCAGCCAGGCCACCACCAGCGCCAGGGTCAGGGTGGCGGCGAGCAGGCTCGCGGCCACGCCTCGCAGCCACTGTGGATCGGGCTCGAGACGGCCTGCAGCCAGGGCGAGCAGTGCGATGGCACCGGCCACGGGCAGAAGCAGCAGCAGCGCCAGCATCGCCCAGGCCACGGGGGATTCCCCGAGGAGGAGGTCCAGTTGGCTCAGGCGTTGGGGAGGAGAAGGGGAGACGGGGCTCCCTCGGGCGCGGGAAGGTTGGTTCATTGGGGGTGCTCCTGGCTCCAGGGTACCAGCCCGCTACCCCCGCTTGTCCAGCCTGCTGTCGGACAACCGCCCAGGTCAACGCCCCGGGCCGAGGCGACACCGAACCACCGACGGCCACCGCTGGCGGGATAGGCTCTCCGCCCCGAACTCACCGACCGAGGGAACCGTGATGTCCACAGCCCTGCTCGCCTTGCCAATCATCACCGCCCTGGCCCTCCCTGCCGGGGCCGCAGAGCGCCCGAAGCTCGAGCTCCAGCTCGACGAATACGCCCTGCAGACCCGCGACTTCTGCTTCGCCTCGGGCCTGCGGGTGAGCTTCCAGGAGGACCACAGCCAGCCGGTGGTGAGCGTCACCTCGGTGATCGACCGCGGGGCGGAGGTCGACCCCGAGGGGCTCGAGGGCATCGCCCACGTGGTGGAGCATCTCTGGTTCCGCTCACAGCGCGACGATCTGCCTACCACCTGGGACATCCTCAAGGAGATGGGCGCCACCATCAACGCGTTCACCGCGCGCGACACCACCACCTACATGACCGTGGCCCCGAAGGCCATGCTCCCCGCGGTGCTCGAGCTCGAGGCCCAGCGCCTGCTGGGCGCGGTGGAGGGTGTGACCGAGGAGGTGCTCACCACCGAGCGAGAGGTCATCCGCAACGAGCTGCGCCAGGGGGAGGCCTACAGCCTGGGCTTCGACGCCATCCACAGTGCGCTCTACCCCGACGACCACCCCTACCACGACAGCATCATCGGCACGCGCGAGACCCTGGACGCCATGACCCTGGCGGACGTGCAGCAGTTCGTGACCGACAACTACCGGCCGGAGAACACCACCCTGATGGTGGTGGGCGACTTCTCCCTGGACGACGCGCCGGACATGCTGGTCAAGGCCTTCCCGCCGGCGCTGGTCTTCCACCCCGATGCCCCCGAGGGCCCCGCCTCCGCCGAGGCTTGCCCTGTGCGCATCGAGGGCCCCAGCGCCGAGCCGCCCCCTCCTGCCAACCGCGAGGTGATCACCATCCAGGCCCCCGTGGAGCGGCCCACGGCTCTGATGGCCTGGTCTCTGCCCGGTGGCTACCGCCCCGACACCCCGCTGATGGAGATGGTCTCCTACACGATGTCCTGGGCGGTCGGCTCCTACCTCAACGCCTACAACATCCCCCCATGGAAGCAGCGCAACGAAGCGTTCTGCTTCCTGGATGCCGGCGAGCACAGCTCCACCGCCATGTGCGTGCTCGAGCTGACCGACGATGCAAAGCCTCAGAAGATG
>CAZHIK010000100.1:0-14618 GCA_964532635.1 uncultured Enterobacterales bacterium | reverse complement strand
CACCGCGATCTTGGTGACCATGGGCACGTCGTGCTGGCGGGAGTGGGGATTCAAGATCGCGGTGCTGCCCGCCCTGCAGCTGGGCAAGGGCTCCCTGGCCCGCCCCCAGATCCGCGCCCAGTACATCGTCACCATCCTCAACAACGACGCCCGCCTGTGGTTCGACACCCGCGACGAGCGCCATCGCTCCAACGTCCAGCACTTCCTGGGCCTGGGTGCCGAGTGGTGGCTCAACTCCCGGAGCTACCGATGATCCACCCCAAGCGCCTCCCCCACCGCCCCTTCCTCGTCCTCGGCGGCCTGCTCCTCGGAGCCTGCGCTCCGGTCGAGTACGCCGACTACCCCGAGATCACCAACCACGTGGACGACTGGCAGGACCGCACCGTCTACCAGCTGCTCACCGACCGCTACGCCAACGGCGACGGCTCCAACGACTGGAACGTCACCCGCGACGACTCGGCGCTGGCCCGCTACCAGGGCGGTGACTGGGAGGGGCTGATCGACCGGGTGGACTACCTCGAGGAGCTGGGCGTCGACACCGTCTGGATCTCGCCGGTCTTCCGCAACGTCGAGGAAGACGCCGGGGTGTCCAGCTACCACGGCTACTGGCCCCAGAGCTTCCGCGACACCAACCCCCACTTCGGCGACATCGCCAAGCTGCGCGAGCTGGTGGACGTGATGCACGCCCACGACATCGCCGTGATCATGGACGTCATCGTCAACCACGTGGGCCAGCTGTTCTACTACGACATCAACATGAACGGGCAGCCCGACATCACCGACTACTACGCCACCGACGGCAGCGGCGGCATGGAGACGGTGACCGAGTGGGACCCCGGCTTCGATCCCGACGGGGTCCAGGCGTGGACCTCACTGGGCTTCGCCGGTAGCGCCCCCATCGAGTGGCTCTACATGCCCGAGATCCACCGCGTGCAGCCCGAGCCAGCCGAGTTCGCCAACCCCGACTGGTACAACCGCATGGGTCGGGTGGAGGACTGGGACGACTTCGACCAGGTGGTCTACGGCGACTTCCCCGGTGGCCTCAAGGATCTGAAGACCGAAGATCCCAACGTGCGCAACGCGCTCATCGCCGTGTGGCAGGAGTGGATCCGCACCTCCAACATCGACGGCTTCCGCATCGACACCGTCAAGCACGTCGAGCACGAGTTCTGGCCCGTGTTCTGCGGCGCCATCCGCAGCTACACCGCCGAGATCGGGAAGGAGAACTTCCTGATGTTCGGCGAGAGCTTCGATGGCGACGACGAGCTCATCGGGTCGTACACCTTCGACGGCGGGCTCGACTCCGTGGCCTACTTCTCGCAGAAGTACCAGGTCTACGACGACGTCTTCGAGTATGGCGGGGCAACAAGTGGCATCCGGGACCTGCACGAGGCCCGCAGCGTCAACTGGGGGACCGAACCGCACGAGGGCGGCGTCGGCGTTGCACCCGTGGACATCCCGATGAACTTCATCGACAACCACGACGTCGCACGCTTTCTCTACACAGCACAGGACGCCAAGCTCCCAGATCCTCAGGCCGCCCTCGCCTCGGCCCTGGTCTATCTCTACACCTCGGTGGGGATCCCCATCCTGTACTACGGCACCGAGCAGGGCTTCGATGGCGGCAACGACCCCGCCAACCGCGAGCCCCTGTGGTGGTCCGGCTACGACACCTCGGGGGATCTGTTCCAGCACACCAAGCAGCTCATCGCCCTGCGCAAGGCCCACCCCGCGCTCACCCACGGCGCCATCGAGTTCGTGGGCACCACCGACGACGGCCCCGGCCTGCTGGCCTATTTGCGCGATGACGGCGCGGAGCTGTTGCTGGTTGCCATCAACACCAGCGACACCGACGCCATCAGCGAGCAGGTGGAGACCAGCTTCACCAGCGGCACGCTGACGGACCTGCTGGGCAGCGACGGCAGCTGGAGCGTCGGCAACGGCGGCACCGTGGACCTCGAGCTCGGCCCCCGCGAGTTCGTGGTGCTCGCCCCGTAGGGGAGCATTTTATATGCTCCCGCCACGCCCCGGCCTGAAGATCCCCGGCGATCCCTTCCGCCTCCCCCGTACCTGAGGGCGTTGTCGTGCCCACCGTGCTCGTCCGCCGTGCCATCTACGAGACCCGGCCCGATCTGACGGGCGTGGACCTGTTCTCGATGCTCAGCCGGGCCAGGCGCTCCATCCCCGAGGCGCTCGGCCCCCTGGCCGAGCCGTCAGAGATGCCCACCGTCGCCGTGCCCGTCGGGCAGGCCACCGCGGCCAACGGCATCGTCGCCCACGAGCTGCACGCCTGGCCCTTCGCCGTGCAGGGCCCCCGCATGGGCCTCGAGCTCCTGATCACCGACGGCCTGGTCATGGGCGCCAGGCTGGGGACGACCCACACGGACATGTAGGGGAGCACTTCATGTGCTCCCGCTTGCGCGAAGGCCGATCTCGCGAGCGGGAGGGGATAAACCCCTCCCCTACGTTCGACTTTCGTGGCGATGGCCTCCATGAACGATCGCGCCTGCATCGAGCTGCTGCAGTGGGCCCTGCCCCGGGCTGGCTTTCGCTGGGCCGGCTTTCGCAAGGTGCGCCGCCAGGTGCGCCGTCGTATTCGGGTGCGAGTCCGAGCCCTCGGTCTGGATGACTTCGACGCCTACCGCGCCTACCTCGAGGCTCACCCCGAGGAGTGGGCGATCTTCGCGGAGCTGTGCCGCGTGACCATCAGTCGCTTCCTGCGGGACCGCGGGATGTGGGAAGTCTTGATGTCGCAGGTGCTGCCCGCTTTGGCCGATCAGACCCACGATGAAGGTGCCACGACCCTGCGCTGCTGGAGCGCCGGCTGCGCCTCGGGCGAAGAGCCCTACACGCTCGCGCTGTGCTGGCAGCTGGCCGAACCCTCGCTCCGCCGGGATCTCGAGCTGTCGATCCTGGCCACCGACGCCGAGCCAGCGGTCCTCGCGCGGGCCCGGCGAGCTCGCTACCCCGACGGCTGCCTGCGGGAGTTGAGCCCGGCACAGCGAGCCGTGGCGTTCGAGCGCGACCCGGGCATCGACCCCAAGGAACCCAACCTTCTGCGCCCCGAGCTGCGATCTGCCGTGCGCTTCGAGCGCCAGGACCTGCGCGAGGACTCACCTCCGGGCCCCTTCCAGCTGGTGTTCTGCCGCCACCTGGCCTTCACCTACTTCGACGAGGCCGGGCAACGTGCCGCGCTGGACCGCATCGCCTTGGCTCTCGCCCCCGGCGGCGCCCTGGTGGTGGGCAAGCACGAGATCCCGCCGCCCGACGAGCGCTTCGCCTGGTCGTCCGAGCGGGAGCACATCCTGCGGCGGGTGTGATCCCGGCAGCCACAGCGCTCCCCGGGTGACCGGCTCACGGAGTCGGGCCGACCTCCCACACAGCATCCACCCACGCTCCGGAGTCCGGCCGAGTCGAGTCCGGGGGCATGGGCCAACGAGGCATGACCACGGTGGGAGGCAAGGGAGGCCGAGCAGCGACATCGGGAGTGGGGAGATCCGCGATGACGAGGTTCAGAGAGAAGTAGTCGTTGCAGACAGGGTAGTCCCACGGAGGACAGAGCTGCGTCTCGCCGATGTTCTCGCTCGCCAGTCCGGGCGGAGCCTGCGAGCAGCCCTCCCCCTGGGAGGCCAGATCGAGGGGATTGTCCAGCCAACTGTTGCCCGCCAGCGTGGCGGAGGCTCCATCGAGCAACAGCGCGACCTCCTGTGCCCCCGTGATGACGTTGTCCTGCAGCAGCAGGCCCGCGCCGTCGTCCCACGCCGCCACGCCGGCTCCCGCGTAGACAGCCTCGCCGCAGCGGCGCGTCACGCCGTGCTCCAGCCCCTCTCCCCCGGCGATATGGCTGTTCTCGATCCGGTAGGCACCCTCGCCAGACAGCCAGACCCCTGCGACGATGTTGTCGATCACTGTGCAGCCCTGCATGGTCAACGAGGCGGTCTCGTGTCCGACGATGGGTCTGCTGGAGACACCGACACCACCGCCGAGGTTGGCGCTCGATGTCGTCCCGGAAACGAGCGTGTCCCATAGCTCGACGGTCGCCCCACCCGCGTCCAGCAGCACTCCGGCATACTCGTTATCCACGAACTCGCAGTCTCGGCACACCAACGCCGAGTCCTCGGCGACCACATACGCCCCCGGTCCTTTGTTGCTGGAGAAGCGAGAATCCCTTGCGTGGACATAGGCTCCCTTCTGAGCGCCCACGCCCATGCCGGCGGCTCCCGTGAAGTCCATACCGTTGACCATGGATCCGCGGATCACGGTGCCTTCCAGAGCCACCATCGTGCCTTCGCCGTCCGCCACAACGCCAATGAGCGTGTTGAGGTCCACGCAGCAGTCGACCAACTCGACCAGCGCACCCTCGCCGACCGTCACGCCGTATCCCATGTAGAAACCTGGGAGTTCCGCCTCCCAATCCGCCAGGGGCTGTGTCCGACCCAGCAGGCAACGGGTCAACCGAGCGTAGGTCGAGGCGCCCCCCACCGATAGTCCCACTCCACGATTCCTCTCGACGAGACAGTCGTCGGCGAGAAGGGTGCCGCCTCCCTGAACGACGATCCCCGGCCTTTGGTTGCCCCGGACGACGCAGCGCTCCAGGGTGGCGATCACCCCCGATTCGATGGCGAGGCCATACCCCCCGAGCCCGTCCGAGAGCTGGGATCCGGTCAACTCGACGACGGAGTCCACCACCATGATCCGGGCTGCACCGAGCCCCGCATTGACGCCGGCAACTCGGTTCCCCGACAGCGAGCAGTCCCTCACCTCGAGGGTAGAATCGTCAACGATCTCGATCCCCATCCCAAGCTGCCCATCGGTGTCTGGCAGGGTGTTCGAGATCCGTGTGTCCAGCAGTCGCGCCTCGGTTCCGTCGCCATCGACCTTGACCCCAATGGAGCTGTTGCTGTCGTAGACACATCGCACGGCTCGCAACGAGCCGCCCTCGGAGACATGCGCTCCCTTGGACTCGTTGTCGGTGATGTGGCTGTCCGAAATGGACAGCGTCCCCCCCTCGTGGACGCAGGTTCCAGAGTAGTGGTTCCTACTGATCTCACTGTCCGAGACGGTCAGCACACCTCCGCTCTCGACCAGGACACCGCCGTAGCTCGAGCGCTGGACCTGGCAGGCCTCCGCGGTCATCGAGGCACCCTCGCGCACCAACAGGCCCCATCCATACTTCTCCTCGAGGCTTCTGCGGGTTCCGATGACCGCCGAGTCGCGCATGACGAGGGAGGTGCCCTCACCACTGACGTTCACGCCCGACCACGCGCTGTCCAGCAAAGCGCAGCCCTCGACCGTGGCGCTGGGACCGTCGATGAGCTCCAAGCCACAGCGAGCTGTGTCCGCATCCTCCAGCCCCCCTCGGACGACCGTGTCCAGCATCGTGAGCTCGGTCCCGCTGTGGTACGCGATGACCCCGGAGGCGTAGCACTCCTCGATGCTGCAGGCCTCGAGCAGCAAGCTGCCTCCCAAGCAAGCCTGGGCGCCATAGCCTGCCTCGCCCGAGTTCCCAGGCAGCGTTCCCGAGATGACACAGTCTCGGGCCGCCACCTCCGCACTCGTGCCAAAGGAGTTGAGCCCGAACAGGTGGCAGTCCTCGACGATGGAGTCCTCGAGCGTCAGAGACGCGAAGAGCGAGGAGCCGCCCACCTCCAGGCCGGTCTCCGCAGCCCCAGTGACGCGAATGCGGCTCGCGATGACGGCCCCCGTGTCGATGTTCACACCAATTCCCCCCGCGCCCTTCACCCACAGTCCCGCAAGACTCGCCTCTCCCGACACCAGCGTGAGCTGGATGCCAGGCTCTCCCGCCTCACCCCCGCTGGCATCCAGCACCACCAACTCATGGCAGCGCCCCGCCAGCTCCACCCCAGCGTGGCCCGCGCCCATCAGCAGCGTCTCCGCGTAGGTTCCGGCCGCCACCGCGACCAGCCCTCCACCGCGGGCGGCCGCCAGATCCAGCCCCGCTTGGATGGATCCCAGGGGCGCGTCCGCGGTCCCGTCGCCCCCATCCTTGGCCTCGACATCCACGAACACCGTGTTCTCGTCCACCTCCAGATCACCCCAGGGCCCCGAGCCGCAGGCCCGAGGTACGCACTCACCACGGTCCGCGAGCCAGCCCACATCGCACCCGGGCACGGTGCCGGTGTCCCGAGCCCGCTCTCCACAGCCTGGAGACACGAGCAGGAAGCCGGCCAACAGCCGTGTCGTGTTCAGTCCAGGCATCGCACCACACTCCGAGCAGGAGTATCCCTCGAAGCAAGCCCCAGCGAAAGGCCCTCGAAAGTGCGATCCGTCCAGTTCGTGAGCACTGTGTATGCGAACACAGGAGCCCGAGTCGTACCGTGCCTCCCCTCGTCATCCCAGCCACCAAGCGCACCGGGCACCCGCTGCTCGATCTGCACCACGCCGAGGTGTTGGGCTGGGCCAACCTGGCGCTGGGACATGTGGCGGGATCCCGGGCACAGCTGATGCTCGAGCAGGCCGTAGCCGGGCTCATCGACACCCTGAGCGAGCAGCACGCGTGGGAAGAGCTGGTGATGAGCATCACCCACCACCCAGACCTTCGCAGCCACGAACTGGAGCACCGCAGGGTCATCGAGGCGCTCAGGGCACTCCACCGGCGGGCTGTCCTGGTAGAGAATCCGGAGCTGATGGCCGTGGAGCTGCGCTCATTCATCCAGTCCTGGTTGCGCTACCACGCCCACGGCTCAGACCTCGGCCTCGCCGGAGACCTGCTCCCCTCCGACGAGCCAGAGGTCTGGATCCACTGAATCCAGCGGGGCTCAACGCACCGGCACCACCAGCGTCGAGGGCCGCTCGTCGTCGTTGTACAGGGTGATCTCCGCCGCCCGGTACGCCGTCTCCTGCCCCAGGTCCTCGCCGGTGTTGGGATTCTCATGGGCCGCGCAGGCGCTGCTGGTGATGTAGATGCCCACCAGGTCGCCGGCCTCGAGGGCGTAGGCGAAGACCGGGAAGCGCAGCTCCACCTCGTACACATCGCCGGGCTCTACCGGCGCGGGGCTGTCTCCGCCCTCCCGGAAGCGCAGCCGCTGGCTCGCCGCGCGCAGGTACTCCCAACCATCGGTGCGGCTGTAGCGGTACAGGTAGGCATACACATCGGCGTCGGGGGTGCTCGCGGAAAGGTGCAGGTCCAGGGTAGGCGAGCCCACCATCGTGACAGCCTCGTCCAGCCCCTTGGAGGTGAAGAAGAGGGCCTCACCATCTCCCGCGCAGGGATCCTCGTGCTCGGGATCGTGGGTCCAGGTGATGGGCTCACCGTCGGCATTCTGGTCGGCCAGCTCGTGCCCGAGGGGATCGCTGCTGGTGTTCCGCAGAAAGAAGCTCAGCCCCCCGCTGGCGGGTTCCCAACTGTCCGCCTCCACCCACTCGTCGCCGTTGGTCACGCTGTACAGCACGCGGGGCATGTCCAGGATCGCGTTGTCGCTGCCGTCCAGGAAGTGGTCCATGGCGGCTCGCACCCGGCCGTGGGCCGGAGAGTCGCCGGTGGGAGTGTAGATCACCCCGCCGTGCTGGTGTTCACCCATCACGAACCACTGGGCGTCGCGGGTCTCCGCCGTGGCGGCGCCCTCCACCAGTCCCTGCCACGCCTCGAGGCCGTCATCGGTCCACTCGTCCCGAGCCTGCAGGTGAACGATTGGGGTCTGGATGTCGCCGTAGTGGGGGAAAATGCTCATGGCGTCCCACAGCTCGTCTCGGGCGTTGGCCGAGGCCACGTACTCCCGCCAGAACGGGATCTCGCGCCCCAGGTAGCTCTCGTCCAGCTCGATGGCCGGCAGGTGGTTGGTGAGGGCGTTGTAGTCCTCGGCCGGCGGCCAGTCGCCGTGCTCGAGCGCGTAGTACCAATGGATCAAGGCGATCAGCCCGGTGCCCCCTTCATCCCCAGGCCAGCCTGTGTAGCCGTCCACCGGTGCGCCGTCGGGGATGGCCAGGTCCAGCTCGGGGCAGCCCACCGCCGCCGCGATGGAGGTGAAGCCCTCGTACGAGGAGCCCAGGGCCGCCACCTTCCCATCGGACCAGTCCTGCTCCTCGATCCAGCGCACGGTGGGGCAGCCGTCCAGGATCTCCTGGGCCAGGGGCCGCAGCTCACCCTCGCTGCTGCCGACCCCGCGTGTGTGCTGGAACACGAAGGCGTAGCCGCGCTCGGGCACGTAGTGGTCGCGCAGCACAGCGTCGTAGCCCAGGTCCCAATAGGGGGTACGCAGCAACAGGGTGGTGAACGGCGGCTCGGCGGGCTCAGGGGGCAACACCACGTGGGTGTACAGCCCCACCCCGTCGTCCATCACCACCATGTGCTCCTGCTCTCGCTCCAGCGGCCCCGATCCGCTGTCGTCGGGAAAGGCGCTGTCGGAAGCAGGGTTGCAGGCGAGGACGAGCAGCAGAGGGAGCAGGCGCATGGGGGGTCCAGGGTGAGAGGCCACCCTGGTGGTGCGGCCTCGCCGGACCGCTGTTGACGGCGACCGCGAACTACTCGATCTCGACCTCGGCCGCATCGATGCCCACCGGATCGTTGGGATCGTTGATGTTGTCCCAGCGGCGGAAGACCTCGACGGTCAGGGCACCGGTGTCCAGGCCATCCACGGTGATGTCGATGTCGTACAGGCAGTCGCAGCCGGCGACGTTCTCCGGATCCATGTCGATGGGCTGGACCAGGATGGACAGGTCGGTGCCGTCGAGCAGGTAGAAGGCCTCGACCTCCTGCTCGCAGCGGAAGTGGGCCTCGCGGTAGGTCAGCTGCACCTCGCCCGGGCTGGCGACGACCTCGATGTGCTCGTCAGCGCCCTCGTAGGGATCGCCATCGCACTCGGCTTGGACCAGGCTGGCGACGGGCTCGGCGCCCTCCCAGCTCTCGGGAAGGTCGGGCAAGATCTCGCAGCCAGCGGCGAGGGCAGCGAGGAGGATGGCGGTGGGGTAGCGGGACATGTGGCTCTCCGGGGGGATGGGTCGCGGAGAGTGGAAGCAAGGGCCATGCCAACGCGGGGATCCCCACCAGCACGCGACTGACGCGATCATCTATCCCCCAACCCCGCGCGAACCACGACACGGCGATCCCGACACCGAGGTCCTCCAGCACCCCCACCGCGGTATACTCCCAACGTGCTCGCCGTCCTCCCCGCGCTGCTGCTGCTGGCCGGCCCCGCCCAGGGCCAGGACTGCCAGCCCATGCTGAAGCTCTCCGAGCTGGACACCGTGCTCACCGACGCCGAGCAGGCCGCGGGCCGAAACGCCGAGCTGTTCGAGGCGGCCTCGAGCTACGGCGTGGCCTCCCTGCCCTGTCTCGAAGCCGTGATCGAGCCCGCCCAGGCCGCACGCCTGCACCGCATGGTGGGCCTGCGCCACCTGGTGCACGGCGAAGAGGACAGAGCGCTGTGGGCGTTCGCCGCGTCACATCGCATCGATCCCGACTTCACGTTTCCCGCCGACGTCTTCCCCGCGTCCCATCCCATCAGCCGCACCTACGCAGACGCCGGCGTCCTGCCGCCGATGCGCCGTGACGCCCCCTGGCAGCCCGACACCTCGGCCTGGTACGACGGCCTGCAGTCCGAGCAGCGGCCCGGCGGCTCCGCCACCCTGCTGCAGCTCACCAGCACCAGCGGCGTGCTCATGGGCACCCACTATCTGTGGCCAGCCGACGAGATCCCCACCGTGAGCGAGGCCCGCCTCGCTGCGCTGCCCCCGCCGGAGCCCGATCCGCCCGAGGAGCCCATCGCCAGCGGCCCGCAGCCCGTGGACGCCTCCCCCCCGCCGGCCGATCTCACCATCCACTCCGATGTCCAGCCACCCTGGCTCGAGAGCTCCCTGCTGGCCGTGGCCGGTGCCAGCACCGCCGCCGCCGGTATCAGCTGCCTCCTGGCTGGCCGCGTGGCAGCCGACTACCGCACCAACGACCACACCCTGGCCGAGCTCGATCAGCTCAAGGCCCGCAACAACACCATGGTCTACACCGCGGGCGCGCTGGGGGTGCTGGCGGTGGGCGCCGGGGTGGGTGTGGCCTTCACCTGGCGGTGACCCGAAGCGCTACAGGCAGCTCCCGGCGATGCCGCCGGAGCAGCTGAAGTCCTCGTCGTCGCCGTAGCCGTCGTAGCTACCGCCGTACAAGCTCAGATCCACATCGTCGGGATCGTTGTCCTCGGTGCTCTCCCCCCAGTCGCAGCTGTACGAGTGCAGCTCGCTGGTCGAGTCGTACACGTAGACGCCGCCGCCGTCGCCAGCCCGGTTGGCGTAGATGCCGGCGTCCTCACTGGCAGAGCCGGTGCAGGTGAGCACCGAGCCATCGTAGACCAGGGCACCACCACCAATGTCGTAGAGCGAGGTATCCGTGACCACGTTCTCGATCACCAGCGAGGAGACCAGGTCGACCGAGGCATTGGACAGCAGCAGCCCTGCACCCCAGTCGGACGTCTCGTTGGCCTGAACAGTGGAGCTGTCGATGGAACCGTTGGAGTCCCTGATCATGACGCCCGCGCCGCCGATGCCCGCCAGGTTGGAGAGCACCTCGGTCCGCGTGAGGGTGAGATCGCCGTTGTCGACGAACATGCCGGCGCCGTAGTCGGCAGCCTCGTTCGCCTCCACCGTGCTGTTTGCCAGCTCGATCGCGGTGCCGTCTGTGAACAGCCCGCCTCCGTCTTCGCCCGAGACGTTCGAGCTGATGGACACCCCGTCGAGCTCGACCTCGCAGTCCACGAGGTACAGGCCCCCACCGTCGCCGCTCGAGCTATTGCTCTCGATGCGGGTGTCGCTCATGGTGAAGATGGCGTCTTCGAGGTGGACAGCACCACCATTGACCGCGTCGTTGCCGCTGAAGATGCCATTGGACACGGAGACCTCCAGAGAGCCACCGCGGCCCGTCAGGCCCCCGCCTTCGCTGGCGTAGCCCCCGGTCACGGTGAGGCCGTCCAGGCGGAGGGTCGCCGAAGACCTGTCGATGTCGATCACCGTGTCGCTGCCGTCGCCCTGCAGGATGGTAGCGCTGGCGCCCTCGATACCCTGGATGGTCAGCACCGAAGCTCGGATCGACAGGTGCACGTCGTATGTACCACCGCAGACCAACACGGTACCGTCGTCGCTCAAGGTCACCCCGGCAGCGGAGGTGCTGGAGCCGCCGCCGAAGCTGCTGGTCATGTCGGTCGCAGCACCGCTCGAGTCGTAGAACGTGACGGCGCCGCTGTCGTCGGCCGTGCCGTCACAGTCTTCGTCCACACCGCTGCACAGATCCGTGGCCCCGGGGTTTATGGAGCTGTCCCCGTCGTCGCAGTCGCTGTCGTCGCTGACGGTGCCCGTGGGCTGACTGCAGGCGAAGGTGGCGCTCGCGCTGTCTCCGTAACCGTCGCCGTCGCTGTCGTCGTACCATGTGCTCGCGTCGGTGACGCCGGGGTCGTCGACGTCCACCAAGCCGTCACAGTCGTCGTCCACCCCGTTGCAGGTCTCGCTGGCGCTGGGACTGACCGCCGCGTCGCCGTCGTCGCAGTCGGTGTCATCCGATCCATAGCCGCTGGGTTGATCGCAGGCGTCGGTGCTGCTCGATGCGTCCCCGAAGCCGTCTCCGTCACCGTCTTCGTACCAGGTGGAGGTGCCGGTGACGCTGGAGTCGTCGTCATCCACCAGGCCATCGCAGTCATCATCGATGCTGTTGCAGGTCTCGCTGGCGTCAGGGTTGACCGCTGCGTCGCCGTCGTCACAGTCCGTGCTGTCCGAGCCGTAGCCGCTTGGCTGGTCGCAGGCGTCGGTGCTGCTGGACGCGTCACCGAAGCCGTCACCATCGGCGTCGCTGTACCACGTGCTGGTGCCGGTGACGCTGGTGTCGTCGTCGTCCACCAGGCCGTCGCAGTCGTCGTCCACCTCGTTGCAGGTCTCCGCCACGCCAGGGTTGATGGAGCTGTCGGTGTCGTCGCAGTCGGTGTCGTTGTCGGCGTAGCCGCTGGGTTGCTCGCAGACCTCGAGGTCACGGCTGGCGTCGCCGTAGCCGTCGCCGTCGTCGTCGCGGTACCAGGTGGCCACGTCGGTGGCGCCCTCGTCCACGTCACCGTCGCAGTCTTCGTCCACCCCGTCGCAGATCTCCGTGGCGCCCGGGTGGACGCCGCTGTCGGTGTCGTCGCAGTCGGCGCTGCCCGAGGGGATCACGTAGCCGCTGGGCTGTTCGCAGGCGTTGGTGGTGGTGTCAGAGTCGCCGTAGCCGTCCCCGTCGGTGTCGGCCCACCAGACCGAGGCGTCCACAGCGTCGTCCTCGTCCACTGTGCCGTCGCAGTCGTCGTCCTGGTCGTTGCAGCGCTCGTCGGCCCCCGGGTTGGCCGAGGCGACGGCGTCGTCGCAGTCGGTGTTGTCGGACACGCAGCCCGAGGGGGCATCGCAAGCGACGCGCTCGTCGTCGGGGTCCCCGTAGCCGTCGCCGTCACCGTCGTGGTACCAGCTCGAAGCATCCACGGCGTCGGTCTCGTCGATGTCGCCATCGCAGTCGTCGTCCACCTCGTTGCAGTACTCGTCCGCCCCCGGGTGGATCGCCGCATCGCCGTCGTCACAGTCTGCATCCCCGGAGGGCTCCACGAGGCCCGAGCGCTGCTCGCAGGCGCTCTGCTCGACACTGGCGTCGCCGTAGCCGTCACCGTCGGCGTCCACCCACCAGACCAGCGCGTCCACGGCGTCATCCTCGTCGATGTCGCCATCACAGTCGTTGTCCACCTCGTCGCAGCGCTCGTCGGCGTCGGGGTTGATGGCGGCGGCGGAGTCGTCGCAGTCCTCGCCCTCGGCCCATCCGTCGCCGTCGGCGTCAACCGGGTCAGGCGGGGCGGTGTCGTCCGGGCCCGTGTCGACGGGCTTGTTCGCGTCGATCACACCCTGACGCCGCTCATCATGCTCGGCGTCGGAGATGAAGAAACAGCCGCTGGACAACACCGCGATCAGCGTGAGCGCGAGAGTCGGCATCGGGCGGAGGGGCATCGGGCATCCGGGAGGGCACGGCCCAAGCAGTGTATCTCGAGCGAGCCGATCCTTGGGGGAGGCATGGTATCCTCCCCCGGCTGGAGCGCCCGTGCCCCGAACCGAACCCCGGGAAGAACGCCACCCGCTGCTCACACCCGGCCAGGTCGTGGGCTCCCACCGCGTGGAGCGCCTGGTGGGGCGAGGCGGCATCGCCGAGGTCTACCTCGTCACCGAGCGGTCCTTCGGTGTGAAGCAGGCCCTCAAGCTGCTGGTGGACGTGGACCAGGCGATGGCCGAGCGGCTCTTCCGCGAGGGGCGAGCCCAGTACCTGGTGCAGCACCCCAACATCCTGCGCGTGTTCTCCTCGCTGACGGTCCAGGGGCGCCCCGCCCTGCTCATGGAGTACGTGGACGGACCCGACCTGCGCCGCTGGCTGCGCAAGCAGAAGCGCGAGGGCCACTGGCCTCCCCTCTCCCAGGCCCTGGCCCTCTTCCACCAGATCCTGGACGGCATCGAGGCCGCCCACAACGCGGGGCTGGTCCACCGCGACCTCAAGCCGGGCAACATCATGCTCGAGCTGGGGAGCACACCGCCACGGCCCCGCGTCACAGACTTCGGCCTGGTCAAGGAGCTCCACAGCCGGTCGGGCGACAGCGAGATCACCAGCGTGGGCACCATGATGGGCACCCGGGGCTACAGCGCCCCGGAGCAGCTGTGGGGCCTGCCAGAGATCGACGCCCGGGCCGACATCTTCTCCCTTGGCTGCATCCTCTACCTGCTGGCCTGCAAGCGAGCCCCGTTCGCCGGCCCCGAAGACATCGCCACCAGGCGCAAGGTGATCGACGAGCAGTACGTCGATCCCCAGGTGGCGGTGCCCGGCCTGCCCCTCGAGGTGGCCTTGGCCATCCGCCACAGTCTGGCCGCTGAACGCAAGGACCGCCTGCCCGACTGCGCCGCGCTGCGGGCCGTGCTGCAGCGAGGTAGCGCCGCTGTGTTGGACCTGGGCGTGCCACCCCGGATCATGCCGCGCCTGAGCCCCGAGCAAGAGCCCACCGATCCCAGCGGCGGCGAGTCCGCATCCCGGCCGCCGCTGCACAGCCCCCCGCCCATCTCCCACCAGCCGGGCTCCCAGCCCCCATCGGTGCCACCAGTCTCCCATCACCACTCGCAGCCGCCACTCTCCCATCCCCCCGTGCCCTCGGTAGGCTCCGAGGCCTCGCTCCACGTCCACGGGCTCGAGCGGGCCCCGTCATCCCAGCCCCCAGCCCCGGCCCCTCCGCCACCCGAGCCCGCCACTGGCCCAAGCCCCATCCGCTGGGCCCTGCTGGGCCTGATCGCCCTGATCGGCACCACCCTGGCCATCGCGGCCGTCGCCATCCCCGCCACCATCCTGTGGTACCGCAGCACCCTGGAGCCGCCCCCCGTCCAGGAGTTCACCCCACCACCGGCGCCGCAGCCCGCGCCCCCCACCGAGCCGGAGACGGCTCCAGAGCCAGAGGCCCCGACCGAAGTCCAGCCCCCAGCGCCGAGCCCCGCGACCCCAGCGCCGAGCCCCGCGACCCCAGCGCCGAGCCCCGCGACCCCAGCGCCCAGTTCCGAGACCCCCGCGCCCAGTCCTGAAACTCCAGCCCTGAGCCCCCCACCCCCAGAGCCAGAGCCAGAGCCAGAGCCAGAGCCAGAGCCAGAAC
>CAZHIK010000099.1:13758-14635 GCA_964532635.1 uncultured Enterobacterales bacterium | reverse complement strand
GGCCTGGAGCGCAAGGCCAGCAGCGCCGCCCGCCTCGAGGCCATGATCCGCGGCGGCTACCCCGACCTGACAGTTCTGCGAGGCGACGCCTGCGCCCTGCCTCTGCCAGACGGCAGCCACGACGTGGTCACCATCCTCGAGGTCCTCGAGCACCTCGAGCGCCCGGCCCTGGCCGCCGCCGAAGCCCTGCGCTGTGCCCGCCGCTTCGTGATCGCCTCGGTGCCGTCCAAGCCCGACGACAACCCCGACCACATCCAGCTGTTCAGCGCCCGGGAGATCGAGGCTCTCTTCCTGGACGCCGGTGCCCGGCGGGTGAGCCTGCAGCACATCCTCAACCACCGCATCGCGGTGGTGGGGGTGTAGCCGCGCTCAGCCCCCCCGCGCCTGGTAGTCCTGCAGGGGGATGACGGGGACCTTCTTGTCGAACTGACCGCCGATGCTGGCGTACCAGGCCAGGGCGGGCTGGTAGTCGTTTTCGCGGCACATCTTCATGAAGTCGTTGTGCTCGCCATCCTTCATGGCGCGGCGGTCCACCTGGCCGGTGTGCTGGCCGCCGGAGATGGACTTCTTCCAGCCCCACAGGGCGCCCAGCGCCAGGCCGAGGGTCGGCAAGCCAACGACGCACGCCACCATCAGGATCTGGCCCAGGCCCCCTCCCACCATGGCGCCCACCAACAGTGGAGCGAAGATAGCCAGCGCACCACCGATGGCGACTCCCCAGCCCAGCCCCTTGCCGTAGTTGCGCAGGCGGGATCCGGTGACCATCCAGCCCTGGTAGCGCTGGCAGTGGGGGCACATGGCTTCACCCTGCTTCTTCTTCTTGGCCACCTTGCCCAGGGCTTTTTCGAGGGTCTTGCCCACCTGCTGTCGCATCCCC
>CAZHIK010000099.1:1387-13748 GCA_964532635.1 uncultured Enterobacterales bacterium | reverse complement strand
GCTCGAGATCAGCGGAATGCCCGAGGTCTGCACGTTGCGGGTGCCGATGGCCAGGTAGCGGTACGAGTTGTGGCAGGCCTCGCAGCGGATCTGACGGATCTGCACCCAGACCGCGGTGAGGTTCATGGTCTTGTAAGCGATGACCGGCATCTCGAAGTCCTCACACGTTGGGCTTGCGAGCCAGGAGCGTGAGCAGCTCCCCTCCCTTCCCACGTAGCGCATCGCGCAGGATCGAACCGGGTCGTTCGGGGGTCAGGCCCGCGGCTACCAGACGCTGGTCCCAGGTCGCAGGGTCGGCCCAGTGCAGACACAGGGCTCCCACGGGGAGCAGCTCGGAGCCCCGCCGCAGGCTCACTTGCACCCTCCGACAACACCGCGCACGCTCCAGCCGCTCCTGCCAGAGCACCTCGGCGGGGCCGAAGGCCTGGTGGGGCCCGAGCTGGTGCACCACTCCCATGGACTGCTCGGGTTGCTCGGACGGAGGAGACGACGCCACCTGGGCGGCGAGCAGACCACCGGGCACGAGGTGCTCGGCACAGGCCGCGAGCACCCCCGGCAGCTCCCGCGCGGGCTCCAGCTCCTCGAGCACCCGCGCCGGCGCGATGATCAGCGGAAAGCAGCGGTCGAGCGACAGCTCCCGGAGGTCCTGTCGGATCACCCCAGCCAACGCTACCGGATCCCGCTCTACCCCCACCACCTCGACACCTCGCGCGCGCAGGTCCAGGGCCACCCGACCCGCACCCACCCCCAGCTCCAGCACCGGCCCACCACAGCGCGCCGCCAGGGTTCGCCACAGGGGCAGATCCGCGTCGGTGCCCGCGAAGGCGTGATGCAGGTTCGGGTTCAACAAAGCTCCTCTGCCCATGTGGAGTGGCCATGATACCCCCGCGCCTCGGAGCGCAGACCACCGTGCACAAGTACCCCCGCACCCAACACCTCGAGGGCTCCCGGCTGCAACCGGGGGACAAGGATCTGAGCGCGGTGCCCTTCGACGCCATCGCGGGGAGGCCCATCGTGGTGGAGGAGAAGCTCGACGGGGCCAACGCCGCTCTGAGCTTCGGAACCGACGGCGAGCTGCTCCTGAAGAGCCGCGGCCACTACCTGGTGGGTGGCGCCCGGTAGAGGCACTTCGCCCAGTTCAAGACCTGGGGCGCCGTGCACCAGGAGCAGCTCCGAGAGCGACTGGGCCCCCGCTACGTGCTGTACGGCGAGTGGCTGTTCGCCAAGCACACGGTCTACTACGACCAACTGCCCCACTGGTTCATGGAGTTCGACGTGCTGGACACCACCACCGGCGCCTTCCTGTCGACCCCCGCTCGCCGCGCGCTGCTGGCGGGCCTGCCGATGGTGCCGGTGCCGGTGCTGTGGCAAGGGCCAGCTCGCAGCATGGACCATCTCTGGAGCCTGATCGGCCCTTCCCTGTACAAGAGCCCCAGCTGGCGCCAGGCGCTCGAGGCCCAGGCCCTGGATCAGGGCCTGGCTCCACAGCGCGTGCGGCGCCAGACCGATCCCCACGATGAGGCCGAAGGCCTGTACATCAAGTGGGAGGACGATGAGCGCGTGCTCGGCCGCTACAAGCTCATCCGCCCCAGCTTCCTGACCTCGGTGCTGGACGCTGCCGGCCACTGGCTGAACCGTCCCATCCTGCCAAACTCGCTGGCCAAAGGGGCCGACATCTACCGGGAGGAAGCGTGAACCTCGACGTCCTGGGATGTCCCGGAGCCGCGCCCTGGCAGGTGGACTGGGATGGCTTGCTGGAGCGCTTCGCCTGGCTGCGGCCCATGGTGGACTGCCCTCAGGATCCCCGCTGGCACCCCGAGGGCGACGTCTGGACCCACACCACCCTGGTGGTCCGGGCCATGCTGGACGCCCCCGAGTGGCGCGCCTTCGAGCCCGCGCTGCGGGCGGAGCTGTACACCGCGGCCCTGCTGCACGACCTGGGTAAGCCCAGCACCACCAAGCGCGAGCCCGCCGGCGCCATCAGCTCCGTGGGCCACTCCCGCCGCGGCGCGCAGCTCGTCCGGACCCAGCTGTGGCACCTGGGGATCGAGCCCGCCGCCCGTGAGCGCGTCTGCACCCTGATCCAGCTGCACGCCGTGCCCTACTGGGCCATGCAGCGCCGCACCATCGAGCGGGACATCATGGCCATGTCCCTGCGGATCCCCCCCAGCCACCTGGCGCTGCTGGCTCGATGCGACGCCCGGGGCAAGGCCACCACCGACACCGACAAGCAGCTCGAGCGCATCGGGCTGTTCTCCGAGCTGGCTGCGGAGCTGGGCTGCCTGGACGGCCCCTTCCCCTTCGCCTCGGACCACGCCAGGCTGGAGTACTTCCGGCGCGATGGCCGCAACCCACGCTACGACCCACACTTCGAGCCCCGCTGCACGGTCACCCTCACCTGCGGCCTGCCCGCGTCGGGCAAGAGCCACTGGCTGCGCGAGCACCACCCCGAGCTGCCGGTGATCTCGCTGGACGCCCTGCGCGAAGAGCTGGACCTGCGCCCGGAGGCACCCCAGGGCGAGCTGGTCCAGCGCGCCAAGAAGCGCGCGCGCACGCTCCTCCGGGCGGGTCGCGACTTCGCTTGGGACGCCACCAACCTGGTGCGCGCCCGTCGCCGGGCCCTGGTGGGGCTGTTCCTGGACTACGGCGCCCGGGTCCGCATCGTGCACGTCGAGGCCCCTGAGCCTGTCCTCCGTGCCCGCAACGCCGCCCGGGACGAGCCCGTGCCAACAGCCGTGCTCGACCGCATGGTCCAGCGCTGGGAGCCCCCCTACGCCCGGGAGGCCCACGAGATCCTGTGGGTAGCGAGCGAGGCTTGAGGATCAGTCCGCCCCGGGCCCCAGCAGCTCCTTGCGCAACATCAGGGCCCGCTTGGCCTTGTCGTCCCCGGCACCCGGAGCGTAGCCCAACACCAGGTCCGGGTGATCGGGGAAGCTCAGGATGCGGGTGGAGCGCACCTTGGTCTCCGCGGCGTGGGGTGCCGCGTCCACAGGCCAGGTCTTCCATGGACCCTGGGGGTGCAGTGTGATGTCGTCGCTCGCGCCTGAAGCCACCATCCGCCGCTGAAAGGCGAAGCGCAGGGCCAGCACTCGCCGATCGGTCACCGCCATCAGGCACTGCTCGCCCAGCACCCGCTGACGCACCGGCACGCCCAGGGCCGCCATGAGCCGCAGCAGGGGCGACAGCAGCGCCCGCCACATGGCACCCAGCAAGGTGACGATGATGCCACCCAGCATGGCCCCCGGATCGGCGGGTAGATCCGCGGGCCCCCAGGCCCAGGCGCGGAGCTGCTCGTCGGGCTCGAGGGAGGCATCCAGGGCAGCGCGGGCGACGGGATCGAGCTGGGACATGGGGGGAGCCTATCCGGGCAGCACGGTGATGGGGGTGGGCTCCCAGCCGGCCACCAACTGGATGGCGGCGTGGAGGATGTTCCAGCTCTGCAGGTTGATCTCCTCCATGCTCTGATCGCCGGTCTCCCAGCTGATGCTGCTCTCGTCGAGGATCCCCTCGAGCACGAGCCCGTCCACGTCGCTGTCCACCAGCACCACCGGGTGGTAGCTGAACAGCACCACGGTCCCCTGGCCGTAGCTGTAGCGGACGATGGTGGGCTCGCCGTCGCCGGTGGTGGCATCGGCGGGCAGGCCCACGGGGGCCACGGCCCGGGCCCAGACCTCGTAGTCGGCGGGGGTTCCGGTGGGCTGGTAGACCGGACCCCCGTAGTAGAACAGGCGGGTCTCGGCGGGGACGCCGATGGCAGCCAGGGTGGGGATCTCGAGATCCAGGGACGCCGGCTCCAGGCTGACCCGAAGGCCCTCGCCCCACGGTTCCCAGCCGAAGGGGGCCTGGATGGCGCCCTGGAACACCCCGAGATCGTAGCTGTAGGTGTCGTAGTCGCTGGGCTGGTTGAAGCTGCCACCGCCGCCGGTGGCGTGCTCGGCCCACACGATGGTGTCGGCGGTCCAGGAGGTGCCCGCACAGAAGCCCACGTAGCCGCCTCCGCTGCCCAGGAAGGCCCGGATGCGGTCCTCGCCGTCGGGGGTGGTGGCCTGGTCGCGGTAGTAGGCGGAGCCCCCGGGGGCGATGATGGCGCGATAGCGGCGGGCCTCACCCTCCCCCAGCTCACCGTTGTTGATGCCCTGCGCACCCACGATGGCCCAGCTCCAGCCGTAGGCGTCCAGCATCGTCTGCAGGGCCGTGACCTCGTCCTCCCACACCCCGTCCTCTTCGGCGTCGACGTCGTAGATGGCGAAGTCCGCCACACAGGCCGGGCAGTCGTCCACCGGGGCGGTGTCGCCGGTGTCGTCCACCGGCTCGTCGGTCTCCTGACAGTCGGGCGGTGCGGTGTCGCAGGGCTGGCAGTCACACGGATCGCAGTCGTCCGGGCCATCGCCGGGGCAGTACATAGAGCCATCGCAGCCGGGCGCGGCCAACGGGAGCGAGAGCGCGAGGGGGGCCAGGCGCATGGGGACCTCCAGGAGACACCGCGAGGATAGCAGCCTGGAACCGGCAGCACCGGAGCGCTGTCCACCCCACCATGTACCGCCGCCTGACCTCCCTGCTGTGCCTGGGCCTGCTGGCCCTGCTCCCCGCCACCTCCGACGCCGCGGTCACACCGGAGGAGTACGCCGCGCTGCGGGCCTCCATCCTCGCCGACCAGGCGGCGCTGCAGGCACGCTGGCGCGATGCCGAGGATGCCGAGGCCCGACGAGCGGTGCTCGAGGCTGCCCGCCAGCAGGCGTTCCAGGCCATCGCCGACAGGCTGATCCCGGCCTGGGAGGGCACGACCTGGGAGTTCTACGGCACCACCCAGGTTCCCGGCCAGGGCGCCATCGCCTGCGGCTACTACGTCAGCACCCTGCTCGAGCACGCCGGCTTCGACGTGGAGCGGGTGAAGCTGGCCCAGCAGGCCTCGGAGCGCATCATCAAGACCCTCACCCCGGAGTCCCTCATCTGGCGCACCAGCGACGCGTCGGTGGAGCGCAGCCTGGCCCCGCTGCGGGAGCACGGTGCCGGGATCTACGTGGTGGGGCTGGACTACCACGTGGGCTTTCTGGTGCACGACGGGGAGACCGTTCGGTTCTGCGACTCGAGCTACCTGAACCCCACCGCGGTGATCTGCCAAGCCCCGGCCGGTGCCTTCAGCTACACCTCCCGCTACCGCGTGATCGGCAAGCTGCTGGACGATGAGATGATGGAAGCCTGGCTCGAGGGCACCTCGCTACCCACCTGGCCCGACGGATCGCGCTGACGGGATAGAGCCTGGGGCCACGGCCCTGCCACGGGTCGTCCGGAGGCACCATGGCGGATCCCCTCGGCCCCACCACCACGCTCGAGGTGCTGCGTGTGCGGCCCGACGGCTCCGGACCCGCCACCGCGGTGCTGGCGAGCGAGGTGCCCCTGACCCTGGTGGTCAACGGCCGCGAGCTGACCACCCTGATGTGCACCCCCACCCACCTCGAGTCCCTCTGTGCGGGCTTCCTGCTCAGCTCCGGCGTCATCGACACAGCCGACGACATCCTCGAGCTGCGCTGCGACACCCGCCGCTGGGATGCCCGGGTGGTGGTGCGCCACGACCCGGACCCGGAGCTGCTGTCGCGACGGCTGATCACCTCGGGCTGCGGCCGGGGCGTGGTCTACGCCACCGCCGTGGAGATCGCGGCGCGCCACCCCCTGCGCAGCGGGCTGCGCATCCATCGCGATCAGGTGCTCGAGGCCATGCTCTGGCTGCAGAAGAGCTCCGAGCTGTACCGCGCCAGCGGCGGGGTCCACACCGCGGCCCTGAGCCTCGCGGGCGCCGTGCCCACCGAAGGCATCGACGACGTGGGCCGGCACAACGCTGCGGACAAGGTCATCGGCAAGGCCCTGCTCGAGGGCGTGGATCTCGGCTGCTGCGCCCTGCTCAGCTCCGGGCGCACCAGCAGCGACATGCTCCACAAGGCCAAGCGGGCCGGCATCCCCATCTCCATTGGCAAGGGGGCCGCCACCCACCAAGCCGCGCTGCAGGCCCGGGAGATGGGCCTGACCCTGGTGGGCATGGCCCGCGGACGCACCATGACCATCTACAGCCACCCCGAGCGCATCGAGGGCTGCTAGTCGGTCAGGTAGAGCACCACCTCGACGTTCTCGGTGAGGGGACCGCAGCAGTCCCCCTCCACCAGGACCCGGTCGGGCCAGGGGGCGTGGTCGGGGGCCGTGACCTCGAGACCGAGGGCCCCGACGATGTCCCAGCCGCAGGCCCAGGCGCCGTTGGTTGACTCACAGGGCTCGTAGTCGGTCCAGTCCTGGTCGGCGGGCACGTAGCCGACGCTGGCATCGTCCACCGACGCGCCCTCCTCGTTCCAGACCGTGACCAGCACGGATGGGATCTCATCCTGGGTGCAGTCCACGGGGTCCATCAGCAGCTGGAGGTCCTGCGTCTCGGGATGGCAGGTGCCCATGGGTACGGTGACCGACTCGCTCACGTCTACGTGGCAGTCGGCGCTGGCTTCGATGAGGATGATGCCGGAGCCGTCGCTGCCACACAGCCAGGTGCTGCCCTGGTGCGTGCAGCGCTTGGAGTCGGTGGCGCCCGGCGCGGTGTACCGAACCTCGACACCGTCCAGCGGCTCCTCGGTGCTGCTGAGCGCCGTGACCACCACCGAGGTCACGGAGAGGTTGTCGCAGTCCACCTGCTGCTCGAAGCAGCCGCAGAGGGGGAGGAACAGCAGTGCTCGGCGCATGGCGACCTCGTCAGTCGAACCAGATTGGGCTGGACCAGGCGGTGTGCCCGTCCTCCTGGCGTACCCTGAGGTAGCAGAGCTCGCCGGGCTTCACCCCGTCGTCGGTGACCTCGAAGCTCAGGTCCATGGTGCCAACGGATCGCTCCGACCACAACACGGTGAACGCACCATCCACCAGCTTCACGATCTCCACCCGGTCCAGGGCGTCGGTGCCGTGCACTCGGCCCCTCAGGTGCACGGTGCTGGCACCCTCCAGGGCCAGGGCCTGGCCCATGGGTACGCCCTCGACCTCGAAGCGCAGCAGGATGCGCGCCCCCGTGGTGGCGTAGGTGTCCCTCTCCGTGAGCCCCTCCCAGATGCCCACGCGGGTCAACTCATCGGCGAACACGGCCGCCAGACCGGGCTGGTAGGCTTGGTCGATGTGGCTGAGGTAGTGCATGTCGCTCGAGCCGATGAAGCCGAAGCGTCGGCCGGACTTCAGGGCGTCCTGTGCGAAGTTGCCCGAGTCCGCTGGGGCCTGCTTGATGTCGTAGCTCATCAGGGTCTTGACCAACTGGCTCTCGGTGGGGGCCTCGGGCCGTCCCTTGTCGACGGCATACTCGTTGTCCCAGAACTCGCTGGTGCCGTGGGTGCTGTAGATCTCGAGCTGGCCCTGCTGGGCCCAGTCCTGCGGTCCCCAGTGGTAGACCACGTTCCCGGTGGGCCAGGCGGGGGAGTGGGGGATCACCAGGTAGTCGCGACCCTCGAGGGCCGTGATGAGCTCGTCGGGGGCCTGCTCGTCGGGCTTGCCGATGGCCGAGGGCCGGTTGTGGTGCACCAAGGGCGGATCGTCCTCGCTGGGGGCGAAGTACACGTTGCGGTGGCCGTAGAAGTAGCTGGTCCACTCGTAGCCCTTCAGGGACACGAACGTTCCGGGCTCGTTCACCTCGTCCGCCAGCCGCTTGGAGTAGGCCCACTCGTCCTCGGTGATCCCCTGGGTGCCGGTCTTGGGGGCGAAGGGCACCGCCCCGATCATGTCGTGGTCCGTGAGCACGGCGAAGTCGAAGCGCTCGTGGTGCCGGTGCCGCCACCACACCTCCGCGGGGGGCTTGTCGGCGTCGATGGAGAGGATGGAGTGGGTGTGGGTGTCGCCGAAGTAGACGTGGGCCTCGCCGGGCTGCAGGATCTCGATGGGGTTCGAGCGCACGGGGAAGCGGCGGCCGTCGATGACCGCCTCCCCCTGGATGCGGTACACGCCGGGCTCGCCCGTGGCGGTCACCGGAAGCTCGGTCAGGCAGTCCCGCCAGCTCTCCTCGTCGCCCTCGAGATCGATGATCGTCGGGAACTCCAGCCCCTCGAGCGGCTCGAGCTCCACTCGACCGCGAGAGAAACGGGCCAGGTTGGGCAGGAAGTAGTCGTCCTCCACCCGCAGCAGCAGGCGGGAGGACTCACTCCGCGCAAGGGTCGCGGGTGCGATGAGCTGCACCGCTTCGGGCCAGGCGGAGTAGGCCTCGAGGATCGGGGCGTCTTCGAGCAGCCCGAAGCTGCCGTCTCCATCGGCATCGAGGCGGGTGAGCACCCGCATGCTGGCTTCGCGGCTGGGGGCCTCGAGCCCTTCCTCGGCGCCGATGGTGACGCGAAGGGTGTCGCCCGGCTGCAGCGCCCCTCGGGTGACCGTCAGCCGCAGGGCGTGCTCGTTGTCCTGCTGGCGCTGCAGGTTGTCCCGCTCCACCTGGCCGGTCTCGCTACGCTTGTACTTGATGTACCGGAACAGGTCCTTCAGATCGCTACCCAGGCGGGGTTCCTGGACGTCCAGCACCACACCCTCACGGCTGGAGACGACCTCCACATCGTGGAGCAAGTCGATGCCGAAGAACACCGCACAGGGAGCGGACACCGAAAACGGGGTGTAGATCCCTTGCTCGGTTGGCAAGACGTGGCCCAGGCCGATCTTCAGCCCTCCCCCGGTGGCCACCCCCGCCTCGCCGGCCTCGAAGTGCAGCACGATGCGATTCGCTCCGAGAGCGGACTGTCCCGCGATGCGCCAGTCCCCCGACAGCAGCTCCATCGACCCCTGCTGGTCGGCAGGCAGCTCACTCGAGCTGATGGGCTCGTGGTAGGAGCGCAGGAAGACACAGGACGGCAGCAGGGCGAGACCAGCTGCCAGGATGACGGCGAGGTGGGAGGACATGCGGGGAGTCTACACCTCAGCCATGCAGCTTTGGAAGCACACTTCGAGCCGCCTACTCCAGCCGTGCGCTTCCGTGGTAGCCGTGTTGGTAGTAGTAGCCGTGTGGATCCTGCCAGCTGTAGTCCCAGTCCATCACCAGCGGCTCGGGCCGGACCACCCGGTAGTCGGCGGAGGCGGTCGCCGGCCCCATGATGCTCCCGCCACCCCACCACAGCCGCCCATGCGCCACCGGACCCACGACCGGACCCTCGCCCTCGTAGTCCAAGGCGACGCCGAGCACGCCCTCGTAGTCCTCAGGCACCGGGTGGCCGTACAAGCCGTCGCAGTCCCCCTGCTGCTGGAGCAGCACGAAGCTCACATCGAACACGAGATCGCAGTCGGAGCAGGGCTGCTCGGAGAGCACACCGTGGCTCTCCCAGACGATCCGGCAGCCGTGGTTCACGTCCATGCCGCTGAACAGGTAGCCCTGCTCCCCTGCCAGGCTGGTGAGGACCGCGAGGTCATCGCGCCCGAGCCGTATCCCCGTGTCGCTGGTGTCGCTGGTGTCGCCAGGCCGGTCGCTGTCCCCGCTCAGCCCACAGCGCCCACAACCCGCCAAGGCGACGGAAACCAGGAGCATCGTTCGAGGCGTCATGTCCAGATCACTCCAGCGTCAGTGTCCCGTACCAGGTGTGGGCGAAGTAGTAGCCCCAGGGATCCCGCCACAGGTAATCCCACTCCATGCTCGGGGGCTCCTCACCCACGAGATACTCGGCGCTGGCGCTGGCAGCACCGATGACACTGCCGCTGCCCCAGTCCAGCTCGCCGTATTCCACCGGACCGACCACCGGACCGACCTGCTCGTGCTCCAGCGCAAACCCCAGGTGGAGCTGTTCGTCCTCCCCCACAGGGTAGCCGTAGCCACCGTAGCAGTCCCCCGCCTCCGCGAGGAAGACCATGTCCACGGCGAAGACCAGATCGCAGTCATCGCAGGGCTCGTCGCTGATCACACCGCTGGCCTGCCAGCTCATGCTGCAGTTGTCGTAGACGTCCACACCGCTGAACACGTAGTGGTGTTCCCCCTCGAGGGTGGTCAGCTCGTCGAGGTCCAGGCCCGGAACCGGACCCCCACAGGCGACGAGCAGCAGCGGGAGCAGCCCATGCAACGCGCGCATCAGCAGGAGTCCGCGTCGGGATTCTCCCAGTCCACCTCTGTCCCGCCGATGCTGCCCCGCACCCAGTGGAGGTTGCCCGAGTAGTGGGCCTCGAAGCTCACGTCCTGCAGCTCGCCACCGTCGATGGACAGCTGTCCGTCGAAGACCTGCTTGCGCCAGGAGTAGTCGTACAGCTCGTGCTCAACGGTCCAGCTCCCCTGCCCCGCCATCTCGCAGCAGGGCGCCGCCAGGCGCGCGATCTCCAGCTCGAAGTCCCAGTCCCAGTGGTTGACGTAGTCGTCGGGGTCGCCGATCTCCTCGTAGACCACCGACCAGTCCGCGGTGAGCTCCCCGTCCAGGCCGAAGCTGCTGCCGTCATCCAGAGGCAGCGACAGCTGACCGGAGAGGCTGGTGCCGCTCTCGGGCACGAACAGCTCCACGCCCTCTTCGGCCTCGATGCCATCCCACAGCGCGTTGTAGACGTCGGCGGACAGCACCTCGGCGAAGTCCAGCAGGGCTTCGGTGGGGTCCGCGGGCTCGACAGGCTCGGTGCAGCCGATGAGCGCCAGGGACAGGGTGCAGATCACGGGATGGGTTCGCATGGCTCCTCCTGGCTCGAGGATAGCGTGCACCCCCGCCGTTCGCCTGTATGCTGAGTACACCATGACCCCGATCACCACCCTCCTGCCCATCGCCGCCCTCGGGCTGCTCACGGCCTGCACGCCCACCGACACCGGCACCCCCTCCGGCCATGACATCGACGGCGACGGCCACCCCGCCCCCTTGGACTGCGACGATCACGATCCGGAGGTGTACCCAGGCAGCTACGCTGAGCACGCCGGGGTGGCCATGACCTGCATCGGGCCAGGCAGCTTCCACATGGGCAGCCCCATCGACGCCGAGGCCCACGACAAGGACGAGCCCCGCCGTCGGGTGCTCCTGACCCAGGGGCTGTACATCGCGCGCCACGAGCTGACCCAGGCCCGCTTCGAGGCCCTGATGGGCTACCGCCCCACCAACTGGGAGCCCTGTGACGACTGCCCCGTGGAGACCGTGAGCTGGCACGAGGCCGCAGCGCTGGGCAACGCCGTCTCGGAGCAGCAAGGCGTCGAGCCCTGCTTCGCCTGCCAGGGCGAGGGCTCCAGCACCCGCTGCGAGTTGGACTCCGCCTGGGCCTCCCCCTACGCCTGTCCCGGCTACCGCCTGCCCACCGAGGCGGAGTGGGAGTACACCGCCCGGGCCGGGACCGGCAGCGACTTCTCGAGCGGCGGGAGCCTGGCCGAGGGGGACTCCGAGTCCTGCGACGGCCAGCTGCAGCTGGACAACGGCGCGATCCTCGACGACGAGGCCGTCTACTGCGGCAGCGGGCTCGCCCATCCCACCGAGGTCTGCACCCTGCAGCCCAATGCCTGGGGCCTGTGCGACGTGCACGGCAATGTCTGGGAGTGGACCTACGACTGGTACGACGCGGTCCCCGAAGTGAACGTGGATCCCTACGGCCCGCCGGACGACAGCGCCGGCATCGGCCGGGTCAAGCGCGGCGGCGCCTTCCGCAACGAACCCCGCCACGTCAGGGTCTGCGATCGGCTGGGCTTCAACCCGGATCAGGGCTGGGACTACGTGGGCATCCGTCTGGCGCGGACGGCGTACGACCCGGCGGAACGGGGTGAGGCCCACTGATCGGATGGTAGCCTGGAGCCATGCTCCTCACAGCGCTGCTGTTCACCCTGGCCTGCCAGCCTCGACCCGCGCCCACCGCGCCGGTCGAGCCCCCCGTGGTGGGGGTGACGGCCTCGGTGCAGGGCCAGAACAACGCGGTGCTCGCGGCCCTGGAGCGTGCCGGAGCCACGCCGCGGCTCATTCTCCCCAGCGAGGCGGGCTCGCCCGAAGCGCTGGCCGCCGCCATCGACGGCCTGGTGCTCGGTGGGGGCACCGACCTGGACCCGACCTTGTACGGCGAGGCTCCCCACCCGTCCCTGAATCTCGAGCTGGAGGCGCGCCAGCGCCAGGACCTCGCGCTCGCGCAAGCTGCCCTGGACCGGGAGCTGCCCGTACTGGGCATCTGCCTGGGCGCCCAGGAGCTGGCGGTGTTGGCGGGGGGCTCGCTGATCCAGGACATCCCATCGGAGCTGCCCACCGCTCTGGACCACTACCAGCCCCACAGCATCCGGTTCGTCGCCGACACTCCACTGGCCGCCCTCTACCCCGAGGCCCAGCTGGAGGTCGCCAGCCTGCACCACCAGGCCGTGGATGGGCTTCCCACCGGCTGGCAAGCCATGGCCTGGGCCGATGACGGCGTGCTCGAGGATGGTGACATTGGGCATGACGACAGTGCGGAC
>CAZHIK010000099.1:0-1377 GCA_964532635.1 uncultured Enterobacterales bacterium | reverse complement strand
AGGCCTTCGGAGACCCCTCCCGCGACTTCGTCCTGGGCCTGCAGTACCACCCCGAGCGCAGGACGGCGGAAGCCGACCCCCACGCCGCTCTGTGGGCCGCCTTCGTGGAGCAGGCACGGAACCGTCCCGGCGCGGAGCTGTCGGATCGCGAGCCATGATCGCCGCCGTCCTGCTCGCCGTCCTGCTCCCAGCTCACGCCCAGCCATCCGAGCCCTGGGGCCAGCCCTGCGGCACGGTCTACAGCCCGCTCAAGGTCCCCGACCGCCGCAGCTGGAGCGCGCTGCGGGCCCGAGCCGGTTCGGGTTTCGGGGAAGGTCGGCGCTCGTACAAGCCGGGCCACTTGCACGCCGGGCTCGACCTCGGCACCACTCACGGCGAGACCGTCTACGCCATCTGTCCCGGTCGTGTGGTGGACATCCACCTGTCCTTTCCGCACCGCACAGTGGTGGTGGAGCACCATCGCCCGGACGGTTCGATCTATTGGTCCTCCTACAAGCACCTCGAGGATCTGCAGGTGGTGGTGGGCGACGACATCGAGGAGATCACCCCCATCGGCCGCACCCTGAGCGCTGCCGAGCAGGCCCGGGCCGGCTGGCGCCTGAACCACCTGCACCTCGAGATCCGCGTGAGCATCACCGATGGGGGCAGCGCCAGCTTCAGCTCCATGAGCCTGGAGGAGCTGACCCGCTACGCTCGGGACCCGCTGGTGTTCTTCCACCAGGAGTTGGAGTGAGCGCGCTCCGCCAGGATAGGCGCCTCCCATGCCCTGGCTCGTCCTGCTGCTCTCCGGTTGTTTCTACGCCAAGTTCCAAGGCGGGTACGCACCCCCTGTGACCGCCGCCCCCCAGGCGTTGTCGGTCTCCTACCACACCGGCTCCATCCCCAGCGGATCGGCCACCATCGGGACCAAGCCCCTGGACCTGGACATCCACTGGTTCGGCGAGGGTCCCTTCACCTGGTCCTGGGGAGCTTTCGCCCGGGCCCGGGCGGGCCCCGAGCAGGCCCAGCTGGCAGCGGGCCCCGAGCTGGCCTTCGGGCTCAACCCGGGGCGCTACGCCGTGGTGCCCTACGGCCGCGTGGGCCTGCACCTTGTCCAGGTCGACCGCTACCAGGGCGCCTGGGGGGGCGCGGTGGGCTCGCCTCTGGCCGAGGCAGGCCTGGTCTCCTGCCGCTTCTGGCAGGAGCTGCCCTGCCTGGGCGTGTCGGCGCTGATCGAGCGCGACCTGCGCTTCGGGCCAGCTCCCGACAGCACCCAGCTCACGCTGCTGGCGGGAGCGGGGGTGGGGTTCTGACGGGGCCTACAGCTCCCCCGCCGCCTCCACCGCCGCCGGCTCGTCCACGATGCCGCCGCTGAAGGGGCGGTGGAAGGGGTCGGCG
>CAZHIK010000098.1:0-14667 GCA_964532635.1 uncultured Enterobacterales bacterium | reverse complement strand
ACCCGGTCAGGCGATGCTGCCCGGGCCGTTGTTGCCTCGAGCGCAGCGGGCGTCGCGGGATCGGACCGTGCCCAGTTCTGACGAACTAGTGGAACTGGGCGTTTTCGTCGGTCTTGTAGTTCCACAGCAGCAGCATCAGGGCGGCGGCCAGGACGGCCGATCCGATCCATAGGGCGAAGGCCCCGTCCCAGCCCCACATGTTGCGGGCCCAGGCGGTGCCGATGCCTGCCACGGCCGCGCCCATGTAGCCCAGCCAGTCGATCACACCCGAGGCGGTGGCCGAGGCCTTGCGAGAGCCGAGGTCCATGGCGATGGTGGCGCCCATGAGCAGGTGGGGGCCGTACAGGAAGAAGCCGATGCCGCCCAGGACGACCAGGGACAGGGTCATGCTGCCCTCGTCGCCGCCCTGGGAGGTGATGCGGAAGACCCAGGCCAGGATGGCCGAGATGATCAGCATCACCGAGATGACCGGGGCTCGGCGGCCGCCGAGCTTGTCGGTCAGCCAGCCGGAGGAGATGATGCCGATGGCGCCCACGGTGGGGAGCATTGCGATCTTGAGCACGGCCTTGCCCACGGGGGCCCCCTGCTCGATGAGGTAGGCGAAGGACCAGTCCAGGAAGCCGTAGCGGAACAGGTCCACGCCGAAGTAGGCGAAGCCCACGATCCAGACCTTGGGGTTGAGCAGGGCCTGCTTGACCACGAAGTCCCAGCCGGCGTGGGTGTCGCCCTCGGCGGGGACCTCCCCCAGCTCCTTGTCGGCGTCGGCCTCGCCCGACAGCAGCCTCTCGTACTGCTCGATGGTGGGGAGCCCCACGTCCTCGGGGGCGTTGCGCATCCGCCACCAGACGTGAGCGGCGGAGAAGAACATGATGACGCCTGGCACCCAGAAGACGGCGCGCCAGCCGAACTGGGTCAGCAGCCAGCCGGAGAGGATCCAGGAGACCGCGTTGCCGATCACGTAGTCGGTACCCAAAAAGCCCATCATCTTGCCGCGCTGGGTGGGCGAGAACCAGTTGGCCAGGACCTTGATGCGCGAGGGGGCGCCGGTGGCCTGGGACAGGCCGTTGACCAGCCAGATGCCCATGAAGGCGGGGAAGGAGCCCACCATGCCGAAGGCGAGGTTCATGCAAGCCGAGATGAGCATGCCGATGGTGGCCACGCGGCGGGGACCGAAGCGGTCGCCCAGGATGCCGTTGATCAGCTGGCCGAAGCCGTAGGCCAGCTTGGTGCCGGTGAGGATGGCGCCCACCAGCAGGATGGACTTCTCGGTGGCGGTGCCGCCGCCGAGCAGGTCCTGCAGCTCGGGCACGGCCACGGAGATGTTGGCCCGGCACATGTAGTAGGTGGCGTACATGCTCCAGGCGGCGAAGAAGACCCGAAAGCGCCAGCCGCGGTACTTGGCTGAGATTTCGGCGAGCTTGTCGGAGGCGGCAGCGACCACGGGGAACTCCTGTGGGAAGTGCGCGAGCGGGGGCGAGCCGCGACCTTAGCACAGCTCCCGGGATGCCGGTGGTGTTCGGGCGGGACCTACTGGCCGCGCACCAGCACCCGCCGCACCTCGTCGAAGGTGGTCTCACCGGCCAGGGCGCGGGCGACACCGGCTTCGTACATCCAGACCACGTTCATGTCCTGGGCCGCCTGGCGCAGCTCCACCTCGTCGCCTCCGGCCCGCAGGATGTCGCCGATGCGCTGGTTGGGCACGATGGACTCGTAGACCGCCACTCGACCTCGGTAGCCGGTGTTCATGCAGCGGGTGCAGCCCCGGGCCTCGCGGTAGTGGGCCGTGGTGACCTGGTCCTTGGTCAGGGCGAACTTGGTGACGACGTCCAGCGGCATGGCGACCGCTTCGGAGCAGTCGGGGCACAGCCGCCGCATCAGGCGCTGGGCCAGCACCAGGCGCAGGCTGTTGGCCAGCAGGGAGGGATCGAGGTCCATGTCGATGAGGCGGTTGAAGGTCTCCACCACGCCGTTGGTGTGCAGGGTGGACAGCACCAGGTGGCCAGTCAGGGCGGCCTTGATGGCGATGGCGGCGACCTCGTTGTCGCGCATCTCGCCCACGAAGACCACGTCGGGGTCCTGGCGCAGGATGGCGCGCAGGGCGGAGGCGAAGGTGACGCCTCCCTTCTCCGCCACCTGGACGTGGTTGATGCCCGCGATGGCTTGCTCGACGGGGTCTTCGACCGTGACGATGTTGGTCTCCGGCTCGTTGATCAGGTTGAGCATGGCGTGCAGGGTGGTGGTCTTGCCCGATCCGGTGGGGCCGGTGACCAGCACCAGGCCCTGGGGCAGGCGGGCGGCGCGCTTGACCTCGTCGAGCTGATCGGGACGGAAGCCCAGGCGGCCGAGGTCGGCCAGGTGGGCTTCCTTCTTGAGCAGGCGCAGCACGCACTTCTCGCCGTAGGTGGTGGGCAGGGTGTTCACGCGGAAGTGGAGGTTCTCCTTGCCCAGCTTGAGCAGGATGTGGCCGTCCTGGGGCTTGCGCCGGATGGAGATGTCCATGCCGGAGATGACCTTGATGCGGGAGATCACCGCCCGGTGCATGCGCAGGGGTGGGGTGAGCACCGTGAACAGGCGCCCGTCGATCCGGTAGCGGACCCGGAAGAAGGTCTCGTAGGGCTCGAGGTGGATGTCCGAGGCGCGGCGGTCCGCGGCGTTGAGCAGCATGTAGTTGACCAGGCGGACCACGGGGGGATCTTCGGCAGCGTCCTCATCGAGCTCCCCCTCTTCCCCACCAGCCGACTCGAGCCGGGGGCCCTCGCCGACGTCGGTACCGCTCAGACCCGAGTCTCCCGCGATGCTGTCCAGGAGCAGCGCGCTGGCGAAGCGGGTGTTGAGGAAGCGGCTGAAGGTGGTCTCGGTGATGAGCCGCACCTCGATGCTCCGGCAGGCGATGATGAAGCGCAGGTCGTCCAGGGCGGCCATGTTGCCCGGGTCGGTCATGCCCACCACCAGGTGGCGGTCCTCGTAGGACAGGGGCACCAGCTCGTAGCGCCGGATGAGCTGCTCCGGGATCTTGAACAGGACCTCGGCCGGTGGGTCGATGCTCTCGACCTCGCAGACCTCGAGGCCCAGCTGCTTGCCCAGCTGGGCTTCGAGGATCTTGTCGTCCAGGTGGCCCAGGGTGACCAGGACGGAGCCCAGGCGACCGCCATGGGCCTTCTGGTGGGCCAGGGCTTCCTTGAGCTGGGCGGGCTCGATCAGGCCCGCGTCGATGAGCTGCTCACCCAGCCGGGGGCGGCGCCTCTGGCGCGGGGGATCGGCGGGGGCCTTGACCTGCTCGAGGATCTCGAGATCCTTGGAGCCCAGCTCGGGCAGGGCCTGTCTGTCGGGTGCATCTTGGGACATGGACGGGTGCTCCGCGGCGCGGCGCCGCACGGTGTGGATCGGAAGAAACGAGGCTATCGATCGACGGCTTCGTGGTCGAGCCAGTCGTCCACCAGGCGGTTTCGCCCGCTGCCCTTGGCGACGTACAGGCCCTTGTCGGCTCGGGCGTACAGGCTGGCGTCGTCGTCGTCGGGGCGGAGGTTGGCCATGCCGGCGGAGGCGGTGACCGGCACGAGATCGGCGTCGGGCTCGGGGCGCAGCTCCAGCTTGCCCAGGGTGCCGCGGATGCGCTCGGCCACGACACGGGCCACGTTGGGCACGGCGCCCTTGATGAGCACCGCGAACTCCTCACCGCCCACGCGGGCGACGATGTCGTCCTGGCGCACCGCCTGGAGCATGGCCTTGGCCGCGGCCTGCAGCACCTCGTCGCCGAAGGGGTGGCCCCAGGTGTCGTTGACCCGCTTGAAGTGGTCGAGGTCGATGATCACCAGGGCGAAGGGGGTGTCGGTGGACTGGCAGGTCTGGATGAGCTTGGGCAGCCAGTGATCGAAGGTGCGGCGGTTGGGCACGCCGGTGAGGGGGTCCTGGCTGGCTTCCGCCTGCAGGTCCATGATGCGCTCTTGTTGCTCGGCGACGATGCCCTCGAGGGCCGAGGTGCGGGAGCGGGCGCCCGCGAGGTCGTCGCGCAGGCTGCGGGACTCCTCGGTGAGGTTCTGGACGCGGGAGGAGACCTGCTCGCGCAGGGTGCGCAGGCCGCTGACGTCGGGCTGATTCCACAGCTCCTGCAGGATGCCCTCGAGGCCTTGGGTGAGCTTGTCGCTGCGCGCGCTGCTCTGCTCGATGGCCTTGGCCAGTGTGCCGACGATCTTGGTGACTTCCTTGCGGCGCTGGAACTCGCGCCGACGGGCGCGGCGGGCGGCCAGGTCGATGGCGCGGGTGTCGGCCAGCAGGCGACGCAGATCGGCGACGATGGCGCGCTTGGGGATGGACTCGGAGAAGGCCCGGATGCTGTTCTGCAGGTCGCTGTCGAACAAGGCCGCGTCGGCCATGCTGCCCGACAGGGCCATGAGCAGCTCGACGGTCTTGGTTGCGAACTCGCTGGCAGCCAGCTTGTTGCCCGCAGCGAGCCCCACGCCCTTGGGCTCGGCCTTGCGTTCCGGGGGGAAGGTCTGCTCCAGCTCCCGGAGCAAGCCCGTGGGGGCCGGGAAGCGCTCGAGGCGCTCGAGCAGGCGATCCACGCGCCAGGCCTTGGTGCCTGAGCGTCGGTGCTGGATCAGCCAGGCGAGGCCGTCACGGAGAGCCCTGGCGTCACTCGCCGCTCCGCGCGTGCTCTCGCTTCGGTCCATCCTGTCCGTCATGCGGACACCTTAGCGAAGAGGGCCGCTGGGCGAAAGCCGATTCGCTGCTTTGCTGCGGGTAGTCACTTTCAACGCTGCCTATGCCTGCCTCGACGACGCCCGTGTTCGGTCGGCGCGTTGGAGCGCAGGTTCAGCGTGCGTTCTCGTCGAAGCGACTCCGCTCGTTGGGGTTCGAGCGCCGAGAGTCGAGGCGGAAGCTGGACTCCGCCCGCGTGACAGGACGGGGGTGGAGTGATAGCTGGCGAGCAGTCGCATCCTAAGTCCATTGGGCGAAATCAGGAAACGAGCCCCCGGGGGATACAGATGACCGAGCCTCAGAGAGGAGCCGAGACGCTGCTCGACGCCGTGCTGGGGGCCTCCCCCTACGGCTTCGCCGTGTACCGGCCCGAGGGCCCCTGCGTCTGGGCAAACTCGGCCTGTGGTCGACTCATCGGTGCCACCCGCGAGCAGGTGTGCCGGCAGGACTTTCGTCACATCGATTCCTGGCGCCGCAGCGGCCTGCTGGAGGCGGCGATCCACGCCCTGGAGCACGGCGGTGCGGTCCAGCGCCACGTCAGCGTGACCAGCACCTTTGGCAAGTCCGTCCGGCTCGAGATGGTCTTCACCCAGCTGTGCCTGGCCGAGCAGTCTCTCCTCATGGTCGCGGTCTGCGACATCACGGATCTGGTGGCCGCCAACCTCGAGCGCAAGTCGGCCCTCGAGGCCCTCGAGCGCACTCAGGCCGAGTTCCGGGCGGTGGTGGACAACCACCCCGACGCGATCCTGGTGCTCGACGAGCGTCAGCGGGTGCGCTTCGCCAACCCCCAGGCCGCCGTGATGCTGGGCTCCACCGTCCACCAGCTCCTGGGCAAGCCCTACGCCGTGCCGCCTCGTGGACCCACCACCGGAGATGTGGACATCACCCGCGCCGAAGGCACCCGCGGCTGCGCCGAGCCTCGCATGGCTCCCACCACCTGGAAGGGCCAGCCGGCCCGGCTGGTGACCCTCCACGACATCACCGAGCTGCGTCGCACTCGGCGAGAGCTGCTGGCCAGCCAGCAAGCCCTGGCCGAGAAACGCCAGCGCGAAGCGGTGGATCAGCTCGCCGGCTCCGTGGCTCACAACCTCAACAACCAGCTGATGGTGCTGCGTGGCCACCTCGAGCTCATCGAGGACGACCTGGGAGATGCGGCCCGCTTGGCCGAGCGCCTGCCCGTGCGCTTCGAGGCCCTCGACCAGCTCCAGCAGCTCGGCCGGGGCGTGATGGACCTGGGCCGACCCCAGCCCGGCGCCTCCGAAACCTTCGACGAGTCCCTCGTTCAGGTCGGTGCTGCGGCGGTGGTCGAGGTCCCCGTCGCGCCCACCATCCTGCTCGCCGAAGACGAGCACCAGCTGCGCGAGATGGTGAGCGAGGCCCTGTCGGCTCGGGGCTTCCGGGTGCTCCAGGCCGCCAGCGGCGAGGAAGCCCTCGAGCTGTCGCGCGCCCACGATGGAGCCATCGAGCTGCTGCTCACCGACGTGGTCATGCCAGGCATCGACGGCCTTGAGCTGTACGAGGCTCTGTCCCGGGAGCGGCCCGACGTCGCCGTGCTCTACATGTCCGGCTACGCCGAGAGCGACTACGCCCAGCTGTACGACCTGGCCTCCCAGGGCCGGTACCTGCAGAAGCCCTTCTCCATCCACTACCTGGCGGCCAAGGTGGAGCAGGTGCTTGTCTAGGGCGCCCCCCCGCCACCCACCAACACCTCCACCTCCTCGAGGGGGCACTCCACGCCCGCGGGCGCGGCCTGGCCGCGGGGCTGCCAGAGGGTGAGGGCGGGGGTGTCCAGCCTGGGTTCGCCCAGGCCTTCTTTCAGCAGGCGAGCCACGGCTTCGTGGGCGTCGGGGAGGCGGTCGCGGTGGAGCACGACGGCGGCGAAGCCGGCCTGGTGGAGCTCTTTGGCGTCGGCCTGCAGGCAGGGGACGATCTCGGGGCGGCCGAGCATGGCGTGGAGGCTGTGCGCCAGCTGCTGGGGATCGCGGCTCGCGTCCCTGGGGCCGCGCTCTTCGGCGGGCTCCCCCAGCAGCTCCACTACCCGCTGCACGGTGTAGCTGTCGGAGCGCACGGGCTCGAGCTCGAGGGACTCGGCGATGGGGCGGCCCAGGCTGGGCTGCCAGACCAGGTAGTGATCGTCCAGGGGCAGCTGCAGGACGGCGCCGGGGGGCAGGGCCTCGAGGGCCTCCACCAAGGCCGACGGGGGGCTGGGATCGAAGGCGCTGGACAGCACGCCGGCGGGCTTGCGCGGGGTAGCCTGGTCCACGGCGATCAGCGCCAGCAGTGCGACGAGGAGCTGGGCTCGCAGGGGCCGCAGCCGCTCCATCAGCTCGGCCGCCCCCCAGGCCGCGGCGACCGCCAGGGGCACCGTCACCAGGATCCCGATCCGGCACCAGCCCCAGACCAAGCGCAGGGGCGGCACCAGGGCTTCGAGGTACCAGGCGGGCATGCGCAGGGGCTCGACACCTTCGGCGGGAGGGGTGTTGCTCCACACCAGGTAGGGTCCCAGGCTCAGCACCAGCAGGCCCAGCCCCAGGCCCAGCCAGGGCAGGGCGGCACGAGGACGACGCCAGGCGCCCCAGGCGGCCAGCAACAGGAGGATCCAACCGGGATAGGCGGGCACCTCCACGCCGGGCAGGCCCTGGGATCCGGTGAAGGGCAGCAGCAGCCAGGGGGGGGTGTTGATGCCCATGTGGGCGGCCAGGCGCTGGGGCGCGACGAGGATGGGGGGCGGGAGGGTGAGCAGGCCCTGGAGGGGCGGCAGGGGCGGGAGCACCGCCAACCCGGCGATCAGGGCCAGGCGCAGCGCCTGCCTGCCCCAGGCGCGACGATCTCGACCCGCCACGCTCCAGGCCATGATCAGCGCCACGGGGGGCTCGAGCAGCAGCAGCCAGCCCGCCAGGTACCAGCCGCCCAAGGCGATGGCGGCCAGGCTCAGGCCGGCCCCCAGCAGGTCCCAGCTCAGTAGGCGCTCCTGCTGGCGTGGACACAGCGCCCGGTGCAGCCACCAGAGATGGAGCCCCCAGGCGGCGCCTGGCAGCAGCTCGGTGCGGCCTAGCCAGGGCGAGGCCATCAGCATGGGTGCGGTGGCGCAGGCCGCGGCGGCCAGCAGGGCGGCGGTTGCAGCCTGGGGGTGGGCGACCAGCAGGCGTCGGACCAGCAACCAGCCCCCCAGGCCTGCCAGCACGGTCCAGGCCGCGTGCCCCGCGGAGAAACCCAGCGCAGCGCCCTCGGCCCCACCCACGATGGCCTGGACCGGGGCGAAGAACACGAGGTTGATGGGATCCATCAGGTGGCGGGTGTAGCTATCCGGGAAGCCCGCCTCGAGATGGGCCGTGAAGGGCCCGTACTCGCCGAGGTTCAGCACCGTGGTCCACAGCGCCCAGAGATGGCGGGGGGCCTCGCTGTCCGGCGAGCCGAGGGCGTGGCGCAGCGGCGCGTGCAGCACCGGTCGCAGCATCAGCAGCACCGCCCCCAGCAGCACGGCCGCCAGCCCGCCCAGCTCCCGGCGGTCGGGTCGCGGGCTCGGGCGGGGCTCCACGCGATCAGACCAGATCGGCGAACTTCGGCCGGTGGTGCACGTAGATGGAGTAGCCCACTACGAGAGCCAGCACGGCGCAGACGCAGAGCACCAACATGGAGTTGGGGTGGGGCAGCCGGTGGTTGAGGATCAGCTCCTGGTAGACCCCCACGATGTGGGACAGGGGGTTGAGCTGCAGCAGGAAGTTGAACTTCGCGGGGTAGACCGACGGCGGGTAGAAGATGGGGGTCATGAACATCCAGGTGAGCAGCAGCGCGTTCACCCAGTGGACCGCATCGCGGAAGTAGACCCCGGCCGTGGCCAGGAAGAAGCCCAGGCCCAGCACGAAGGCCGCCTGGATCACCCAGAAGATGGGCACGAGCATGAAGTGCACGCTCAGGCCCTCGCCGAAGAGGATCACGCCTATGGCCAGGATCACCGTGCGGATGGCCTGGTTGACCACCGCCGAGGCGATCACGTGGGCCGGCAGCACGAGCGAGGGGAAGTTCACCTTCTTGATCAGATGGCCGTAGTCGCGGATGACCGTGGTGGCCCGGTTGAGCCCGTCGCTGACCGCGAACCAGGTGACCATGCCGCAGAACAGGAACAGGGCGTAGTGGGTGGTACCCCCGGCCGGGTGGAACTTGACCCCGATGAGCACGTTGAACACGAACGTGTAGGTGATCAGCTCGATGATGGGGTTGACCACGGTCCAGAAGAAGCCGATGGAGCTGCCCATGTAGCGGAAGCGCAGGTCGTTGATCACGAAGGCGATGAGCAGCTCGCGGTGCTCCCACAGCTCGCGGATGGACATCCAGTCGAAGCCCTGCCGCTCGTCCGGCGGGAGGATGTGGATGGTGGTCTTGGCGCCTGGCTGCTGGGACATGGCGCGCCCCTCATAGCGCGATCGGATGCAGCGGGCGCCCCTGGTACCTCACTCCAGGGGCTGGCCGAAGAACAGGTAGGCGGTGCCGTTGGTGGTGTAGGGCGCGCTCATGAGGATGTCGTCGTAGCCGTCCCCGTCCAGGTCCCCGGCGCCCGCGACGGCCAGCCCCCCGCGGGTCCCTGCGCCGGGCCCTGTCAGCCGTAGGTCGGCGCTGGACAGGCAGGCGGTGCCGCTGACGGGGCCCCGGATCACGTAGGCCAGGCCTGTGCCCGTGCTCAGGGTCCAGCCGTCGGGGGAACCCACCAAGAGGTCGTCGAAGCCGTCCCCGTCCACATCCCCCGCGCCGTCCACGTCGCTGCCCGCGTCGATGTAGTCCCACTCGCCGGTCAGCTCGGCGTCGGCGCTCGCAAGGGACCGGGTGCCGGTGGATGGGCCGTACACCACGTAGACCGATCCCTTGCTGTCGTGGTTGGGAGCGCCCACCACGATGTCGTCGTGGCCGTCGGCGTCCAGGTCGCCCGCGAAGGCCGCGCGCCCCGCGTAGTCGAACTGATCTTCTCCCTGGAGGATCGCGTCGGCGTCGGCCAGGTCGATGGTGCCCGAGATGGGACCGAGCACCAGGTAGCTGGCGCCCACCATCGTGGTGCCGCGTACGGTCTCGCAGTCGGCGCCCACCAGGAAGTCCGCTTGCCCGTCGCCGTCCACGTCGCCGCCGGCATCCACGTCGTTGCCGGCGAAGCTGTTGGCGGTCGGCCCCATCAGGATGGCCTGGGCGGTCGATAGCGACACCGTGCCGGTGAGCGGTCCGTGCATCAGGTAGGCCTGACCCGGCAGGCCGTGGAAGCTGTCCGAGGGTGCACCCACCAACAGGTCGGGCACGCCATCGCCGCTGACATCGCCGGGCCCAGCCAGGTCGTAGCCGGCGTAGTCGTAGTTGCCGGCTCCCTGCAGGATGGCGCCTGCGCTCCCGACGCTCGAGATGGGATCCTCGATGCCGTAGAAAAGGTACACCTCGCCGGCGTTGGTGCCCGCGGTGTCGTTGGCGCCGGCCCCCACCGCGAAGTCGTCCAGGCCGTCGCCGTTCATGTCTCCCACGCCGGCCAGGCCTTCGCCCAGGTAGTCCAGGACCGCTGCCCCCTGGAGCTTGGCGTCGGCCGCTGCGCCGAGATCCCGGTCGCCCCAGGGCAGACCCAACACCAGGTAGGCCGCGCCAGCGCCGCGGTACGCCGAGCTCTCGAAGTTCGCTCCGATGAGCAGGTCCCCCACGCCGTCGCCGTCCACGTCCCCTGCCGGTGCGACCTGGAAGCCGGCCATGTCACCGCTCGCCTCGCCGATCAGGGACAGGGGTGCATCGACCATGCTGGTGGTGCCCCACAGGTCGCAGTCGATGTCGCCATCGCCGGCGCAGTCGTCGTCGATGCCGTTGCCGCAGACCTCCCGGGCGCCGGGGTTGATCAGCGCCTCGCTGTCGTCGCAGTCGGTGGCGTCCGCCACCAGGCCGCTGCCCGCCTCGCAGGCTTGGCCGGTGAGGCTTGGGTCGCCGTAGCCGTCGCGGTCCGCGTCCACCTGCCAGGTGAGGGGGTCCACCGCGTCGTTGTCGATGTCGCCGTCGCAGTCTTCGTCCACGCCGTCGCAGTGCTCGTCGGCGCCGGGGTGGATGGTGCTGTCGGCGTCGTCGCAGTCGGTGGCGTCGGTCACCGTGCCGGTGAGAGCCTCGCAGGCCAGCGCGAAGCGGTCGGGATCGCCGTAGCCGTCCCCGTCGCTGTCTTCGTACCAGGTGGCGGGATCGAGGGGATCGTCGTCCACCACGCCGTTGCAGTCCTCGTCCACGCCGTCACAGTGCTCGTCGGCGTCGGGGTGGATGGTGGCGTCGCTGTCGTCGCAGTCCGTGGCTTCGTCGACGAAGCCGTGGGGGAGGGAGCAGGCCTCGACGGTGTTGTCCGGGTCGCCGAAGCCGTCCGCGTCACTGTCGGCGTACCAGGTGTCGGGGTCCACCGGGTCGTTGTCGATGTCGCCGTCACAGTCTTCGTCCACGCCGTCGCAGTGCTCGTCGGCTCCGGGGTGGCGCTCGGGATCGTCGTCGTCGCAGTCTCCGTCCTGGGCGGCGTAGCCGCTGGGCTGCTCGCAGGCGACGGTGAAGCCTGCGCCGCCGCCCCAGCCGTCGTCATCGAGATCGAGAAACCAGAGGGTGTCGCAGTCCTGCGGGGCGGTGTCGTCGGCGTGGGTGGTGCTGGTGTCGTCGGGCTTGTCACCGCAGGCGACTCCCAGGCAGCACAGCGCGAGCAGGTGGACGGATCTCATGGTTTCCCCCGGACGGGTGCGCGGGTTCAGGCACACATCCGGAGGATAGCACGGGGCCTATGAGGGCTCTTTGCCGAAGCGCCAGGTGGTGGCCAGGGACAGGAAGGTCAGCCGGCTGGAGAACTGGCCGTTGCCGACGATCTTGCCCTGGGTGACCTCGGAGCTGCCCGGATTCACCAGGTCGAGATCGAGCACCAGCTGCTGCAGCTGGGAGTCGCTGATGTCCCGGGGCAGGAACCAGGTCTGGCCCACGGCGGCGTCGATGTCGAAGTTCCCGATGCTGTACCCGGTGCCCAGGCCCGCGCCGATCTTGGTGCCGTCGACCAGGGTGACGCCCTGGAACTCCTTGGGCACCGCCGAGGTCTCCCAGTAGCCGCCGGCCCGGATGACCACGCGCTCGTGGACCCGGTAGTCACCGCCCAGGCGCACGGACCAGACGTCGAGGTAGTTGGCGGGGATCACGATGTCGTTGGTGACCACGGCGTCTTCGGGGATGAAGCCGTCGGGATCCACCTCGACCACCAGATCTACGTCGGTGATCACGATCTCGTCCCAGACGTGCCAGCCTTCCCAGGCTCCGGCCAGCTCGACATCCCACTTGTCAGTGGGGTGGAAGTCGATGCCCGCCCGCGCGATGGCGGGCATGGTGATGGTGGAGCTGACCTCGTCGTCCACGAAGTGGGTACCGTTCAAGAAGCCCTCGAAGGCGTGTCCCTCGAAGTCGGCGGAGATGGAACCTACCGGGTGGTAGGTGGTGGCCGGCTGGAAGCTGGCGCCGAAGGTCACCCAGGGGTGGGGGTCCACGATGGTGCCGATGGACCACGAGGGCGCGAACCAGTCGGCGATCTCGAAGCGGATGTCGATGTCGTTGGCGGGATCGTCGCCGTCCAGGGTGGTGATGGCCATCTCCATGTCGGCGCGGAGGACACGGGCCTGGAAGGTGGCGCCCGTGGCCCACCAGTCGGTGATCTGGACCCCGGCCCCGACCACGCCGGCGAACTCCCACAGCAGCTGGTCGATCAGGCTGTAGCGCTGGGCCCCGTCGCTGACGTACTCGACGTCGGGGGCCTGGGGGGAGATGAAGCCGAGCGCGAAGGTGGTGCGGGGCACACCCAGGCTGTGGGAGATACCCAGGCCCGGCACCATCATGAAGGGGCCGGTGTTGTAGATGGGGGCGAAGTCCAGGTCGTCGTCGGGTTCGTCCATGCGGTCGAACTCGACGTACTGGTCCACGCCCGACAGGCTCACGAAGGCCTGGGCCTGCTGCAGGCGCGCCAGGGCACCGGGGTTGTGGTACAGCGCGGACAGGTCGTCGACGCTGGCCACGATGGCGGAGCCGCGGCCGATGGAGCGGGTGCCGGAGTCGGTGAAGTAGAAGCCGGCGGCCTGGGCGGTCGTGGGCAGCAGGGCGGCAGCGAGGAGCGGCAGGATTCGGCGCATGGGGCCTCCAGAATGGCGTGCGCGCCGCCCAGATAACACTGTGTCCCGTGAAGCGGCGGTGGGGCGGTATACTCCTGTGACCATGTGCCTGGAGAGTCCCATGCGTCGCGCCATCGCCCTGCTAGCCCTGCTGCTCCCCGCCACCACAGTGGCCCAGTCCTTCGAGGCTCCCGCGGCTACCAAGCGGCTCGATGGGCCGTCCGCCCGGGGCGCGCCGCTCACGCCTGCGGAGATCCGGCCGGCCAAGACCTTCACGGACACCGTCCAGGGTGTGCTGATGCCGACGGAGCTGTGGCTCCCCGGTGGCGAGGCCGCGGTGCTGCGCCTGGATCTCGAGACCGGCGAGGTGGAGGCCACCCTGCCCAGCCTGGGCCTGCGGGACGAGGTGACGGCTGCGGTGGCCCTGGTCCCCGCCTGGATGCAGCCCCACCTGGCGCTCACGCTGTCCAAGCTCGAAGATGGCCGGCAGGACGAAGTCGTCGAGCTGCTGGAAGCCTACGCCAACCACGTGGCCCTGGACGAGCTGGCCTTCTCCATCGCGGCCACCACCCCCGAGGAGCTGAGCATGGCCAGCCAGTACATGCTGCTGGACGTGCTGGAGGCCAACGCCCTCGCCATCTACGAGGCCGATCCCTACGTGCCCTTCGCCGACCTGGTGGAGCTGGACGACGGCAGCACCACCGTGGAGCACCACTTCGACCTGGGGGACGGCCTCGACAGCACGACCCTCGACAAGGAGCTGTACTACTGGCACGTGGTCAACCCCAAGCTCGACATGGAGCTGCCCCTGTTCATGGACCCCGAGTCCTACAGCCTGGACGAACCGCCCAGCGGGGTCCACTGGCGCGACTGGTTCATGTTCAGCGCCACCGATGACGGCACCTGGGACTACCGCACCCACTGGCTCGAGGAGACGCCCTACGCCGTCGAGGATGCGGATCTGGCGGATCTCGAGGCCGTGGGCTGGCTGTACGGCTTCACAGTGGATCCAATCGTGGTGGTCCAGGACGGCGCGGGCCAGCCGCTGCTGGTGGAGGTGGACTGGGGCACGGGCTCGGTGCTGGCCACCACCATCGACCTCGAGGTCGCCCATGTGGACGGCCACGACTTCGCGGCCAATGTGCTCGAGTACGTGCAGCGGCGGGACGTGCTCGAGGCCGACGAGATCACCCTGGTGGTCGGCGACGGCAGCGAGGTGGGGACCGAGTACATCACCCACCTCGAGGCCGAGGCGCTGCCCTACGAGCAGTGGGACCTGGCCGAGGGCGCCCCGGAGCTGGACGGCTACGCCAAGATCATCGTGCCCATGGGCCTGAGCGCCGAGGCCTATGCCACCCTGTACGAGGACAAGTCCGCCGAGGCCCTCGAGAGCTTCGTCTCCAGCGGCGGCACCCTGCTGCTGCAGGCGGATCCGGATCTCGGGGACACCTACGACTACCCGTGCGGTGTGAACGCCACCATCGAGGATGTGAGCGATCCGAGCTTCCTGGGGCACCCGGTGCTGTCCGAGAGCATCGCCGACATCGAGTCGCTGTGGGACGGCGTGCGCTACGACGGCTTGAGCGGTGAGCGGGCGCTGGACGAGGCCATCTCGGCGGTGGACGCCATCGGCTGGTTCGTCACCCAGAACATGTTCGACAACGTCAGTGAGTACTCGAATACCCACAGTGACTACAACGGAGAGCGCTCGGTCTGGCCCCAGCGCATCATGCACAACCACTTCGGCAACTGCGGTGAGTGCCAGGACATGATCACGGCCTCGGCCCGGGCCAGCCTGATCCCCACCATGAACGTGTGGAGCATGGAGGACCACGTCTGGAACGAG
>CAZHIK010000097.1:10154-14680 GCA_964532635.1 uncultured Enterobacterales bacterium | reverse complement strand
TCCCATGCTCGTCTTCGCTCTGGTTGCCGTGTCGATCGTGCTGCTGACCCACGCGTGGCTCGGCTTCCGGCTGGCGGCCCCCTTCGAGGCGCCCGTCTCCAGGCTTGTGTGGATCGCGGTGGTGGGCAGCGCGCTGATGCTCCCCCTCACCATGGTCCTCACCCGGGTCATCGGTGAGTCCGGAGGCACACGCTGGATCACGGTCGCCGGCTTCGTGTTGATGGGTTTCTGGTCCATCCTTGTGGGGGCGATGCTGGGCTGGGAGCTGCTGCGGCTGCTGCTGTGGATCTGGGACCTGGGAACCGAGCTGGTGGCCCCAGGGCTCGCCAGCAGCGCCTGGTGGCCCAGTGACGGCGCACGCTTGCACCGAATCGCGGTCCTCGGAGTGCTGAGCCTCACCGCCGTCATGGGCACGCTGGGCGTGATCGGCGGACGGGCGAGCCCCTCGCTCGAGCGCGCGCAGATCGCCGTCCCCGGCCTCGATCCGGCCCTGGTGGGACTGCGCATCGTGCAGATCAGCGACCTCCATGTCGGCCCCACCGTGCGCCGCGCCTTCGTGCAGGACGTGGTGCAGCGGGTCAACGCCCTGGAGCCGGACATCGTGGCGCTGACGGGTGACCTGGTGGACGGAACGGTCCAGGACCTGGCCGCCGAGACCGCCCCCCTGTCGGAGATCGAGGCCCCCCTGGGCAGCTACTTCGTGACCGGCAACCACGAGTACTACTCCGGGGTGTTCGACTGGCTCGTCGAGGCGCAGCGCCTGGGCTTCGTTCCGCTGGTAAACGGGCACACGGTCGTGGAACACGACGGCGCCACCATTGTCGTCGCCGGCGTCACCGACGAGCGTGCCGGTAGCTTGGTGCCCACCCACAGGCCCGATCCGGTGGCCGCCCTGGCCGGCGCACCCTCCGATGCCCTGCGCCTCATGCTGGCCCACCAGCCACGTTCGGCGCCCGCCGCAGCCGACGCAGGCGCTGACCTCATCCTGGCCGGCCACACCCACGGCGGACAGTACGCACCCTGGACCTGGGTCATCCACCTGGTGGAGCCCTACATCCGAGGCCTGTACCAGGTCGGCGACGCACAGCTGTGGGTCAACCGAGGCACGGGGACGTGGGGCCCGCCGCTGCGCTTGGGCTCGCGGCCAGAGATCACGCTGATCGAGCTGGAGGCCGAGGCTCCCTGAGAAGTAAGGGCATCGCTGCCGAGGTCAGCGCCGCTCCTCGTGGCACTCGAGGCAGTCCACGGGCGCTGCCACGGCCGGGTTCGCCTTGACCGCCTGCTGGTGGCAGCCACGACAGCTCGTGTGGCTGGCGTCGGTGAGATCCACCGCGCCGTGGTCGTGGCAGCCGCTGCAGGCCTGGGGCTGCACCGCGGCACCGTCCAGCTCGTGGTGGCAGCTGTCGCAGGAGATGCCGTAGTCCTGGGCGTGGCGGTCGTGGCTGCGGAAGCGCACCGGAAGGTAGCGGGTGGTGGCGCCTGTGGTCGTGTCCAGCACCGGGGCCTCCGGATCCAGGGCCACGTCGGCGGTGTTGGAGAAGCTCACCAGATCCTCGGCCTCGCGCACCACCTCGCGGATACGCTCCACCGGCAGCTGATCCAGGATGGCCTGGACGGCCTCGTGGTCCAGCAGACCACGGAAGCGCTCGCGCTCGAGCACCTGGCGGGCGGCTTCCTTGCCGGACAGCTGCGCGGTGCTCACCCCGTGGCCCGGCGAGGTCCAGGCGCTGGCGAGGTAGAGCCCCTCGATGGGGGTGTGGTTGGGCAGGCACAGGCCCTGGTCGGGGGTGGCGTCGAAGCCGTAGGGGGTGCCGGCGTGGGCCAGAGTGTAGGCCTGCTGAGTACGGGGGGTGGCCACCTCCATCACCTCGATGTGCTGCTCGAGGCCCGGCAGCAGGTCCGAGGCCAGCTCGACCATGCGCTGGGCCACGCGCTCCTTCTCGGCCTGGTAGGCATCGCGTTCCTCGGGCCAGGAGTCGATGTCCCCGTAGGCATGCAGCACCAGCACCGACTTACCCGGGGGCGCGTAGAAGTCGTCACCCAGGTTGCTGTAGAAGGTGAGGGTGATGGAGGCGTCATCGTAGCTGCCGTCCATCATCGATTCGTAGGAGCGCTGGGGATCGAGGGTGGTGCTGTAGAAGATCTCGTGGTCGTCCATGCCCCAGATGGAGGGCTCGACGTCCAGGCCCATGTAGACCCCGACCAGCCCGTTGGAGGGCTCCATGCGCTCGATCTTGCGGAGCAGTGCGCCAGGAAGGTGCTCCGGGCCCACCAGCTGCTGGAAGGTCTGGTAGGGATCGGCGTTGGAGACCACGTAGCGAGCGGGAAAGTGCTCGCCCGACTCGGTGGTGACGCCCACAGCACGGCCGGCCACCACGTCGATGGAGGCCACTCGGGTGCCGGTGCGCACCTCGCCGCCCAGCTCGCGGATGCGCTCGGCATAGGCGTCGGACAGCGCCTGGGAGGAACCCCGGATGTGGTAGGGGCCCTGGGTGAGGTAGTGGTGGTTGGCCGACAGGAACATGATGGGCCAGAGCTGGTCGGGAGGAGGGCCGTAGTAGACCCACAGCTGGCCGATCACGGCCTTCAGCCGGTCGTCCTGGAAGTAGCGATCCAGCAGGGACCCGGTGTCACCTCGCATGTTGCGCACCACCGCAGGAGCCTGCACCGGGATGAGCGCCTTGGACAAGGCGCTGCGGCGTTGCATGTCCGTCAAACGCGAGCTCTGCTCCGCCACCGCCCGCATCTCCTCGTGGAAGGCGATGATGCCCGGGCACTCCTCGGGCCACGCCTGACACAGCGACTCGACGGCGGCCTCCCGGTCGGCGGGCATGGAGAAGTCCACTCCGGGCATGATGGAGCGGTACAGCACCGGGATGGGGATCAGCTCGATCTTGTCGGCCACCCCGGCTTCGCGCAGCAGCTCACCCACGGGCGTCCCCGCGGGCCCCCCGAGCATCTCGTGAAGGGCGGCGTCGAAGTTGAACTCACCCCGGGAGAAGCTGGTGGTGCATCCCCCCACCTTGTGGTGCTGCTCGAGCAACAGCACGCGGAAGCCGTAGCTGGACAGCAGCGCACCGGCGGACAGCCCGCCCATGCCGCCGCCGACCACTACGACGTCGAAGGCTTCGTCGTCAGCGCGCGCAGGAGCGGGCGCGAGCAGCCCGCTGGCGAGGAAGACGACCAGAGAGAACCAGGCGAGGCGAGCGGCCATAGAGGCTCCGGGGGAAGGCTGCGGGTGTCTATCACGAGCACCGCCTGGAGGAACGCGCGAAGGAGCGAAACCAGCCCCACTCCTCCATTCCCGCCCACGGAGGCCTGGACCTGTCCCTCGACCAGAGGGATACTCGACCGTGGAGAGTCCCGCTCATGATCAGGGGTGCCCTCGCTCTGCTGATGCTGGCTGGCCTGCCACAATGGGTGGGCGGCTGCAGGGGGCTGGGGACGAGGGACCGTGGGGAGCTACCGGAGTGTGGCGAGGGCTACCTCCCCGACCGCGACGAGTGCGTGCCGGAGAGCTGCGGCGCAGGTCGCTGGGGAAACCTGGAGCTGGACGCCGGCACGGTCTACGTGGACATCGAGGCCGCAGACGGGGGGGACGGAAGCGTGGTCGCGCCGCTCCAGTCCATCCAGGCCGGGCTGGACCTGGCGGGCAACCGCGGCGGCGGGATGGTCGCTGTAGCGGCGGGCACCTACCCCGAGACCCTGGCCACGACCTCCGAGCATCAAGACGTACACCTGGCGGGCCGGTGTCGGGAGCTGGTGACCCTGGATGCGAGCCCGATGGAGGGACAGGAGCAGACGGCGATCTACCTGGGCCCCGGGAGCAGCGTGCTGATCTCCGGCCTCACCGCCTCGGGTTCCGACTGGGCACAGATCGGCGTTCGGGAGAGCACGTCCCACCTGGATGACATCGCGGTTCTTCCGAGCGGAGGATGGGGTGTCGTGGCACAGGAGAAGGCGTCCGTCGAGGTCGTCGATTCCCTTGTACTGGGAGCAGCGGGAGTCGGGATCGTTGCGTCAAATGCCGACACCAGGCTCACGCTCACCGGAACCACCGTCAGGGAGATCCAGCCCGACGAATATGGAACTCCAGGGTTTGGCATCTTCGTTTCGGAAGGCGCCAGTCTGGACGCCGAGGACTGCTTCGTGGACCAGGGTACATATGCGGGCATCGCAGTGGACGGGCAGGGCTCGGCCGCCACGCTCACCGGGACCACCGTGCAGGACACCACCGCCAGCGAGAGCGATGGGCTCGGATTCGGAATGGCGGCTACCAGGGGCGCGCTCCTGGACGCCATGGGATGCTCGATCACAGGAAGCACCGGCGCGGGGATCGCGGCCTCGGCTCCCTCGAGCGAGAACGTTTTGGCGCCGACAAATTTTCGGCGGACGAACTCCTCGAAGATGGTGGCGTCGGCCAGGCGGGCGTAGATCCGGCGCTGCACATCGTGGGATAGCTCGAGCCGATTCTCGGTCGTCTCCATTCGCCGCTGCAGCCAGTCGCGAATGTTGCGACGGTTGAT
>CAZHIK010000097.1:895-10144 GCA_964532635.1 uncultured Enterobacterales bacterium | reverse complement strand
CGCGCGTCAGCCTCGCGGAGACCAGCGTCCACGACACCCAGCCCGAAGAAGGCACAGGGCTGGGCAGCGGCATCACGCTCGGTCTGGCCGCTGTCCTGGATGCACGAGACTGCGTGCTGGGTGCCAACACCGGCGTGGGCATCACCGCGTTCAACAGCGGCACCCGCGCCACGCTCGAGGGCACCATCATCCGGGACACCCGGGTCAGCGAGACCGAAGGGTGCGGCCATGGTGCCACCGTCTTCGGTGGTGCCCGGCTGGAACTCATCGACTGTGCTGTGCTCGGCAGCACTTCCGTGGGTGTCGCTGCGTACGATCCAGGCACGAACGCGCACCTCACGGGGACCACTGTCCTGGGAACCCTCCCCAGCGACAGCGAGATCGGCATCGGCGCCCAGGCTGCGGAGGGCGCATCGCTGGTCGCAGAGGGCTGCGAGATCCTGGAGAACAGAGGTGCGGGGGTGCTCGCGACGGGCGACGGAACCGAGGTCGTGCTCACTGGGACCTGCATCGCGGGGACGCTGCCCACCGCGGAGGTTGGCAGCGGCCACGGGGTCGAGGTCCACGGAGGTGCGACGATGGCGGCCTACGGCTGCTCTGTGCTCGACAACACCGCCATCGGCATCGTCGCGGCCCAGGCTGGCACCTCGGTGGTCCTGCAGGACACGGAGATCCTTCACACGCAGCCGAACGCCGGGGGGGACTTCGGCTACGGGATCCAGGTCAGTGAGGCTGCAGCCCTGGGCGCACTGTCCTGCAGGCTGGACGGAAACACCGGCGGCGGGGTGGTGGCGCTCCACCCCGGCACCACCGTCAGGCTCGAGGACACGTCGATCTCCAACACGCTCCTGGGCCCAGGGGAACAGGGCGCCGCGGCGCCCGGGGCCGCCGCCATGCTCGGCGCGTCCCTCGAGGCCTCGGGGATCTCGATCACGTCGAGCGAGGGACCAGGGCTCCACGCGGCGGCCGATGGAGCGCTGCTGCTCTGCGAGGGGTGCTCCATCCAGGGCGCACAGTTTGCCGGCGCCGTCGTGCTGTACGATGCGTCGATGGTGATCACGGCGTCCACCATCGAGGACATCTCCCCCAGCGCGAACCTCGGCGGAGGTGTCGGCGTGTATGCCGACCACTGGGGAGTGGGCTCCCCCGCTCTGTCGGTCTCCGACACCATCATCCAGGACAGCCCGATCGCCGGGATACTGCTTATGGGAGAAGGTTCCTACCAAGTCTCGGGCAGCACCATCCACGGAGGCCTGGGCGAGCCGTTCGGGGACAGCCGCAGGTGCGGCGATGCTATCCATGCGAGCGGGGTGCGCGGCTCCGGGGACGGCTCCTTCGGCCTCTACCTGGCGGACAATGCCATCCAGGGCGGCCTGACCGCTGGCCTGCTGCTGGAGGACGCCACCGCCACGCTCAGCGGGAACAGCTGGTCGGACAACGCCGTCGACCTGGTCTCCCAAGGCGTGGACTGCGCGACACCTCCTGCTGGCTACGACAGCGAGCCTCTCGGCACTTCCGAGCTATGCCCCACCTGGGACTACCCCACCTGCCGGGATCGTTTCTCGTTCGTCCTCGATGTGGACACGGTCGAATTGCTCCTTCGACCATCCCCGCCTCACCACCCCAGCCGAACGCAGGGGCGCTATCCCGCGGCCAAAGGCCCGCCGGGATGAGCGCGCCCCCCGAAGCCACCACTCCACCGAGCGTTGTCCCGCGGCCGCAGGCCGTCGGGACGAAAGGTCCACACCCACATTCCCCGAAGGAACGGCCTACACGCTAGTCGATATAGCCCAGGGCCCTCAGGGCGTCCTCGTTGCTGCCCTCATCGCTGGCGCCCACCAGGCGGCGCTCCGCCACGAGATCATCGTAGCTCTCCGGAGCCTCGGCCAGCGCCGGGGGTTTGGTGAACATGGCGGGTGGCGCCCGGCCCTGCATGTCCAGCGCCGCGGGCAGCCCCACGAGGTTCAGCAGCGTGGGTGCCACGTCCAGGTGGGTCATGGGATCCACCACGACCCCCTGGCCGATGCCCGGCCCGGCAGCCACGAAGATGCCGTCACGCTCGTGGATCCCGGAGTAGGCCTCGGTCAGGCGCACGAAGTCACCGAGGGGCTCGCCCGAGACGGTGTCGCTGTCGAGCCGCTGCCGGGTGACGCTCTCGTCCCGCAGGGTCAAGCCCAGCGAGCGTGGATCATCCGCCACCGGCTCCCAGCGGTAGAAGGGCTCGCCGGTGCTGGCCTGAACCAGGCCCTCGAGCACCGTGACGATGCGCTCCCGCTCGGCGGCCGGATCGCTGCCGGTGCTGGTGACGACCACCTTGTGGCCCAGCTTGGCCACCTCGGTCCCCTCGACACGCTCGTCAAGCAGGACCTTCAAGCGCTCGGTGCGGGGCGCGAAGAACAGGCCGGAGTCATCCCCCTGCAACGCCTGGAAGCCGTGGTCGCTGAGCACGACCACCCGAGCGTCGTCGGGCAGCAGGGCGAGCAGCTCGGCCAGCGCGTCGTCGGCCTGGACGTAGGCCAGCTCGAGGCTGTCGCCCCAGCGCTCCACGCCCGCAGGCTCGATGCCCTCGAACAGCTCGGGCTGGTGGTACTTCCAGAAACGATGCCCGATGGCGTCCGTGGCGTAGTCGGTGAAGCTGGCCACCTCGGGCCGGTGCTGGTGCAACAGGTAGACGAACAGATCGCGATCCATCATCACGCGGATGAGCTGCCCTGCTCGGTGGGCGCGCTCCGGATCGGGCCCCAACAGCTTCTCGGTGAAGGAGAAACGAGCTGCGGCGACGATGGTGCCGAAGCGAAAGCCGCGGGCCAGGCCCTCGAGGGCAAGAGCGCTGTTGCTGCGGGTGGCCTGGACCTGCTTGCGCTCGAGGCGCCTGGCGAGCTCGATCTCCTTGATGAACGAGAGGTCCGAAGGCCAGGTCTCGGTGGCGGGGGCGAGCCAGGCCGGGACCTGGAAGGTGGACAGCTCCTGGGGTGGGTAGGTCACCAGCCACTTGTAGATGCCGGTGCGCAGCCCGTGATCCTCCATGACCTCCCAGAAGCGGGCGGCAGCGCAGGCGTCGGAGTTGACGTTGAAGCCGTGGACCTGGTGCTCCTCGGGGGGTTTCCCGGTGGACATGGTGGTCCACAGCAGGGGAGAGAACATGGGCTCAGAGGCCTGCAGATCGGCGCGCACGCCGCGCTCCATCAGCGCCTCGAGGGCCGGCAAGCGCCCCTGCATCGGCTCGATCAGATCGAAGGTGGCGCCATCGATGCCCACCACCAGCAGGCGCAGCTCCGGGACGGTGGACGGCCGAGGCCACAGCGCGCCCAGCAACGGGCCGGCGGCCCAGCCCGGCAGCCAGCAGGCCAGCCCCACCACCAGGGGGAGTCGGCCCAGCCAGCGAGAGAGGGCGAGCCCCAACACGGCACCCACCGCACCCGCGGGCAGCACCGCCAGCAGCAACCACAGGCCGGGTCGGTCGAGGAACCAGGGGTTCTGCAGCTGTGCCCAGACCAGGGGGGCGGCCGACGCCAGGCCTGCCAGCCCGCTGCCGAAGAGCACCGCAGAGAGACGGGAGGGCTTTCGCTGGCTCATGGGCAGGCCTCCGCTTCCTCGACCAGGAAGCGTCCGGGCTCGAAGTGGTCCCAGAAGTGCCAGTCTTCCGGATGCTGGGTCAGGCTGTCTGTGAGGAAGCTCGCCACCAGGTCGGCTCCGGCCTCCATGGCAGGGCCCTTGGGCAGATCACGAGGAAGCTCGAGGGGTGCGGAGATCTCGGTGATCCAACGTGGGTGCCGCCGTCGGCTGCGGCGCGTGCGCAGGGTGAGCAGGGGAGCGCGCGCCTGCAGCGCCAGCCAGACCGGCGAGACGGGCACCATCATGGGCTGCCCGCACACCGAGCGCACCAGCCGCCGGCCCAGCTCCTGTCCGCCGCCGGTGCCGTCGCAGGTGGCCATGACCACGCCGCCGGCCTTCGAGGCCCGCAACACCGGCCGCAGGAAGCCCTTGCCGTCGTGGACCGTGACGGGCATGGACTCCTCGAGGGAACGCCGACTGGCAGCGGCCCACTCCCCTACCCTGCTCAGGCCGGTCACCACCCCACCCCCGACCTGATGGACGGGGTAGCCCAGCACGCCCATGCCGTGCAGAGGCAGCTGCACGGGGCCCATGTGCGGGTGCATCAGCACGGCGCCGCGGCCTCCCTCGAGGGCCCGGTCCACGTGCTCGAGGCCGCGGATCTCCACGTAGCGGTGGAGCGAGTCTCGCTGCATCCGAGGAAAGCTCACCGGAAGGTACTGGTGCTGGAAGTGGGTCCCGAAGGTCTGGGCCGCGACGCGGTCGAGATCGGCACGCCTGGGGAAGGCCCGCTCGAGGTTGCGTCGGATGCGGTCCAGGCTGCCCCTGGACGCCAAGGCCACCAGCCGCCCCAGCCGCCGGTTGGCCCCCATCTCCCAGCCGTGGGGTAGGCGCGCGATGGCCAGGCGGTAGGGGCCCCAGATGGCCAGGCGGTAGGCATCCCGCAGGGGAGACTCTTCGAAGATCACGGCAGCCTCTCGCTACTCGATGTAGCCCAGGGCCCGAAGTGCGTCCTCGGCGTCCGAGGAGAGCTCCTGGGTGGAGCGCTCGACCATCTCGGTGCTCATACCACCCATGAGCCGGTCGGCCTGTTCCGCCAGCAGGCCCATGAGCTGTGCGCCGTCCGGATCCTGCAGCCGCGCCTCCAGCTCGCTGATCTCCTGGCTGGGATCCTCGGACATGTCGTAGTACTCGTCGGGGTAGTCAGGGGACTCGCGCCGCACGAAGAGGCTGGTGGGCGCCCGCAGGCTGGCCAGGCGGAAGGTGGGCTCGACGATGATGCCCGCTTCGCGAGCCGCGAGGTTGGCGGGCCGATCGAAGCACAGGCCCCGGGCCTGGATGCGGTGCCCGGTTCCCTGCATGGTGTCTCGCAGAGTGCGCCCCTCCATGCCCTGGACCGGGGCCATGCCCAGTAGATCGAGGATGGTGGGGGCCAGGTCCACCAGCTCGACCGGATCGTCCACCCGCACGCCGGCGTGCTCGCCGCCAGGGAGCTTGATGGCCAGGGGGACCCAGGTGGAGGCGTCGTACAGATCGTCGCCGTGATCGAACCAGACCTGGTGCTCCCCGAGAGACTCGCCGTGGTCACCGTTGACCACCACCAGGGTGTTGTCGAGGGAGCCGCGCTCCTCGAGGGCGCTCAGGAGTCGACCCAGCTGCTCGTCGGTGTAGGCGATCTCCCCGTCGTACTGGGCCACCACCCAGGGCACGGATGTGACGCCCTCGAGGCTCTTGCGCAGGTAGGGGGCGACGTCGTACTGCTCCACGACCGGAGTGCCCGTGGCCAGCGTGGCCGACAGGCCCTGGGCGTAGACCTCGTCGTAGGGGGCGGGGGGCTCGTATGGGCCATGGGGATCGAACAGGTGGACCCACACGAACCAGGGCTCGTCACGGCCCTGGAGCCAGGTGAGGGCCTTGTCGGTGGTGTGATCGCCGCGGCGCTCCACCACCATGTCGGGATCGAGATGACGCCGCAGCATGGCGACGGAGCGGAAGAAGACCAGGGAGTCGAGCCCAGGGAAGCGGCCCAGCTCGTCGTCGTAGGTCTCGAAGCCGCGGGAGAAGCCGTACTGGCCGTCGAGCACATAGGCCGAAACGAATGCCGCTGTGCGGTAGCCGCGCTCGTGGAGGATCTGCGGCAGAACAGGCAGATCCTCGCGGACGGGGATTCCGTTGAGCAGGGTGCCATGGGTCCAGGGTCCGGTTCCCGTGAGCATGGTGGTGTGGCTGGGTCCGGTCACGGCGATCTGGGCGAAGGCCTGCTCGAAGAGCACGCCCTGGTCGGCCACCTGCTGGAAGGCCGGGGTGGCGGCTCGGCCACCGTAGGTGGACATGTGGTCCGCGCGCACGGTGTCGATGGTGACCCACAGCACGTTGGGGGCCCCGGCCGGAGCCTCGCCGCGTGGATCGCCCATGCGCAGGCCCAGGCCGACCCAGCCCGCCAGGAGCAGGCAGACAACGGCGACAGCCGCGGTCAGGCCACGCACGCCCTTCAGGCGCCAGACCGAGACGGCCCAGCCGATCGCGAGCACGGCCGCGAAGCCGCCGAACACCGCGTGATTGCCCTGGAGCGGCAGGCCCTCGGTGAAGGGCCCGGGATCGGTGTACCAGCGCACGGCCACGTCCCAGGTCAGCACCGCCAGCACCCCGGCCATGAAGCCGGCCAGGATGCGACGGCTGCGGGACAGCGAGGCCAGCGGCAGGCCCACGATCAGGCCGGCGACGATGCCCGCCGGCAGGACCGAGAGCAACCCTCCCATCAGCAGGACGCCTGTGACAGCGCCCTCCTCGAGCCAGGTGGAGCCCAGATCGGTCCTGTAGGCCTCGGCCAAGCCGTACAGGCCAGCGCCCACCGTGGCCGCAACCACGACCAAGCTTGCGCTGGAGAGGGAGCCGGTCAGCTTGCCTCGGATCGAGTCGATGAAGGACAAGGGGCCTCCTGGGGTGGCAGCGGGCACTCTATCTCCCTACGCGCGAAGCTCCAGCATGTTGCGCTGCGGGCGCCAGCTTCCGCTCGCTACGCGCGAAACACTAGGGAGCCTCTCCCTCATCCCAGATCTCGTCGAACCACACGCGGTACTGCTCAGCGACGGCTTCGCGGGTGACCTGCACGCTGGTGCCGTTGTACAGCTCCATGGAGCTGTAGGACCAGTTGGCATCCCCCACGATCACGGTGTCGTCGCAGCGCAACACCTTGGCGTGGGTGGTGACGTCGCGGTCGGCCAGGCGCAGGGACACCCCCCGGGACTCGAGCAGATCGATGGCCTCGTCGTTGATGTCGTTGCTCGCGATCCAGTCGCTCTGGTCGAGCACCACGGCCACGTCCACCCCCCGATCGTGGGCCTGGACCAGGTGGTTGATCAGGGTGGTGACGTCGCCGCTGTCCCCCGGGCGGTAGGCCAGAGCGTACATCACGAGGCGGATCTCTTGCTGGGCACCGTCGAGGCAGTCCAGGAGATAGCCGCCGATCTCGTCGTCGATGATCGGGACGATGCCGTCCACCGAGGGCTTGGTCGCGGAGGGACTGCTACCGGAGTCCACCCACTTGGCCTGGAAGTACGCCTCGTAGAACGAGGTGACCTCGGGCTCCACGATGTAGACGGAGCCTTCGTGGTTGTCGCCCAGCGCGCTGGAGCTCATGTTGTGCGAGCCCACCAGGGTGACGTCGTCGGCGATGATGAGCTTGTTGTGGCTGACGGTGCTCGAAGAGTCGAGCTTGCCGTCGATGGCGCCCCCCGAGGCGCTCTCGAGCCAGGAGATCACCCCCGCTGTCTCGTCGACCTCCTCGTCGGCCAGCACCTTGACCTCGACCCCCCGCTCGGCGGCGTCGATCAACTCCTCGAGCAGCAGTCCGGCCTCGCCGGTGTCGTACAGCAGGTACTCCATCACGTGGACCCGGGTCTGGGCCGCCTCGATGGCTTCGCGGGCGAACCAGAAGTACTCGCGATCGTTGGCGGCCTGGGTGCAGCGCAGATCGGGCTGGCCCGTGGAGGGGTCGTTCTCACCAGGGACGCAGGCGCCGGCCGGGCTGGTGTCGTCCACAGGGCCGTCGGGATCGGGGGTGCAGGCCACCGCCAGCCCCGCCAGGAGCAGAGCGGCGATTCGAACTCGGTCGATATGGGTGCTGGGCATGGGCGCACCTTAGCGCCGCGGGCCGCGCGTTGTGAGCCGGATGCAGCCTTTGATGATCCTTTGCGACGTCATGGCGCGAGGCCGCGCTTCGTGAGCTAAACTTAGGCACCACCTCGGGAGAGCTTCACATGCGCGTCCAACTCGCTCTACTTTGCTGCCTGCTGCCCAGCGCCCTCGCCGCCTCCTGCTATCCCAAGGGCTCCATCGACACCCGGGACACCGACTGGACCCCGGTGGACACCGAAGGCGACACCGACACCGACACCGATGCCGACACCGACACCGACGTGGTCGACACCGGCGAGCCCTGGGACGAGCGCACCTGGCCAAGCCAGCAAGAGATGTTCGTCGCCTTCGCCTACCCCGCCTCCCAGGAACAGGTGGCGGTCGAGATGGGCCTGCGGGTCATGGGTGCGTCACAGGTCGACTCCACCACCTGGACCATCAGCCACGATGGCACCGACTGGACCATCCACCTCGAGCGCTCCGCGGAGAACCTCATCGAGGGCATGCGCACGCCGGGGGCCGTGGTGGTCTACGCCGGCCACTCCAACTACGGCCTGGGCGGCGTGTTCTCCGACCTGCCCGACCTGAGCGACATCAACGAGATCACCACCGTCGACGACTTCTTCAACTTCGGCGGGCCCTACGCAGCCATCAACTACTCCTACCTGGTCGGCGAGCAGGCCTACCCCAACCTCGAGATCCGCCCCGAAGACATCGCCCAGGACCCCGAGAACTACATCGTCCCGATCCTCGACGAAGAACGCTTCCCAAACGAGTACGGCGTCATCCCAGGCGAAGCCTTCGAGCTGCAAGGCAGCGGCTCGAACGCCTACCACTACAGCAGCGATGGCAACTACTACCTCATCGTCAACGCGGGCGCCGACGACCTCCCTGCCCCCAGCGAGATGCAGTACGAGGTGATGTTCATCAAGAGCTGCAACTCCGGCCGCTACTTCATCGAGAGCTTCCAACGTGGCGAGTTCTTCTACACCACCGACAACGTCTACGCCGAAGAGATGATCGTCACGATGGATCTGTTCGTGAAGCACATGATCCTGCGTACGCCCTACTGGGAGATCGCCGAGCTGATGGACGAGCGCGAGGGCAACCCGGTCTACGAGTGGGTACACATCGACTAGCGCAGTATCGCAGGGGCGATACGGTCCGCGTCAGTTCCGCAGGAAGTCGTAGCCCTCGAAGTCCATCTGGAAGCTGAATCCATCCACGTTGCCGCCGCCCGTGGTGGAGCAGTCCATGGATCGGTCGTCCATGAGGTCGAGCAGGTTCTCGTAGCCCCACTTCTGCCAGCCCTCGAGCTCGATGGAGAGGGCTTCCTGCTCGGAGATGCAGCCGGTGATGGAGGCGTTCACCTCGCGCTCCTCGTCCGGGAAGATGCCGCTCATCTGGGCCTGGTGGACGGAGAAGCCGAAGCCGAAGCCACCCACGTTGCCGAAGTTCATGGTGATGTCGGAGTTGGTGGAGTGGAACTCCCGGTGCTCGAGCACGTTGTCGAGGGTCATGGGGGAGCCCGACGCGGAGAAGTCGTACTCGCCGGAG
>CAZHIK010000097.1:0-885 GCA_964532635.1 uncultured Enterobacterales bacterium | reverse complement strand
CAGGCCCAGGCCGGACCCGCCATATTTACGGGCCCACGGTCTCGCCGACGCCGAAGGAACTCTCGAAGGCGTCGCCGATCTCGCCATCGATGTCGAAGAGGATGACGATGGTATCGGAGTAGGGCGGCATCAGGCCTTCGAAGAGGCCATCGACGACGTCGTTGAGGTAGTCGGCCTCGAGGAACTCCTCGAAGTGCAGGCTGGAGACAACGAAGGTGGGGGACTCCCGAGTGGTGTACTCGGGATCGGCGTCCGCATCCGAGTCGGAGTCGGCGTCGGTGTCGGCGTCGGTGTCGCCATCGGTGTCCATGTCGGTGTCGGCGTCGGTGTCGGTGTCGGCGTCGCCCTCGGGCACCGAGGTGTCGTCCGGAGGCAACACCAGCCCCTTGTGACAGTTGCCGGCAATGGAGATGGGGAGGATGGAAGCGAGCAGGAGGAACCGAAGCTTCATGGTGTCACCTGGCAGATGAAGAGAGGAGCTGCGAACGTTGCGCCCGACCGTGCCCTCGGGGACTCGAGGCCACCTTACCATGGGCCCCGAGCATTCGGCATCCCGAAAGGGCGGCCGCTTAGTCAGGGGCCTGCAAGCTCAGCACACGCTTGACTTTGCCCGAGGCCTGGTCCGGAAGGATGCGCTGCATGTGGCGTCCCCACAGCTTCACAGTGCCCGGCGGTAGCAACGAATCCAGCTCGCTGCGGATGGCCGCGAGGGGAGCCTCGATCCCCCCGGGCTCGCCCTCGGCCAGCACCAGATCCAGGCGCAGCTCGAGGGGTCCGAGCTGGGCGAGCTGCCAGTCGCGAACCCACTCGAAGTCCAGCAAACGGTCGAGCACCACGTAGGGATGCAGCACCCGGCGCCCCCCCGCCGGGTGGGGCAGCCAGATC
>CAZHIK010000096.1:0-14698 GCA_964532635.1 uncultured Enterobacterales bacterium | reverse complement strand
GCTGGGCGGCAGCCCCTTCCGCATGAGCTTGACCCCCCAGTACGTCCTCGAGAGCCACCACGATCCCAGCGACGGAGCGGCGCTCACCAAGCTGCGGCACTACGGGTTCTTGACGGTGCAGGTGGTGCAGATCCTGGGGGGATAGCCTGCCCCCAGGCTGCCGAGCGGTGGTGGCGCCCGAGAGTGTATACTCAACGGCGGATTCGCTTCGTTCCTCCTGGAGTCTGCGTTGAGAGACCGCCGCCCGCTGCACTCTGGCGCTCGTGTGCGGTGCCTGGTCCTTTCGGCTCCGGTGCTCATGGTCTCGTTCGCCACGGGTTGTGCCTCCAGCAGCATCCAGTTCACCGAGCTCGAAGGCTTTGGCAGGGTGAAGAGCACCGCCTGGCTCGAGCTGGTGGATCCCAGCGCGCCCGACTACGTCCGGCACTGGCTGCTGGCGTCGTCGAAGAGAGGGCTGTGCGGTGACCTGCAGAGCTTCTCCGATACGGCAGCCGAGCTGTCCTCGTCACTCCAGGAGGCCCACGACAACGGCGATATGCAGGAGTACTGCGCGCTGGAGTGGGCATACTTCGAGCTGGCCTCGGACACTCTGCGCTATCACTCGCGGGGTGCCGGTCTGTTGGCGTTGACCTTCAACGAGTCCCTGGTGCAGGGCGGCTACGGCCAGGGCTGGGAGTACTGGCTCGCTCCCGAGGAGGGAAGCTACCCACTGACGGACTCCAGCAGCTCGACCCTGGGCGTGCACGCCTTCGTGAGCGTGGTGCTGTTCGATGACGATCCCTACGAGGCGCTCCTCGAGGTTCCCTACCAGCCCGCGGGAGAAAACTGCTATTCCGATCGCGGGGCCGAGGCGGCAGCGCTCGAGGCATACCTGGCAGCCTTTCGGGAGTACGCGGTCTTCGGCGGGACTGCGACTGTAGAGCAGCCCGAAGAGGCTGCTTGGACGGTGGAGCTGTCGGGCACGGTGGGGGCGGGGGCGGGGCCGCTGTACGAGGAATGGGTCGGTGAGGTCAGCGGAGGATTCGAGGCTTCCCACTGCGAGGTCGAGGCCCTGATCTGGCTGCCCTTCTTGACCTGAATGTGCCCGTCGGCGGCAAGAGCTACCTGTCGAGCAGGGCCACGAAGGTGGCGTCATCGATGTACTGCTCCGTCTGCCCGGGGTAGAGCCAGGGGATGGAGGGCGCGCGTCGTTGTGGGGCCTCCGAGGACCCAGAGAGCGTGGCGCGCCCACAAGACCTGCATGTCTGCGTAGCTGCGCTGTGGAGCGCTGGTGCGGTCGCCGGACCCGGGACTACAGATCCCCGTACAGCTCCAGCCCCAGGCTCAGGTCGTAGCGCAGCTCCAGCTTCAGCACGCGCTCGCCGTCAGCGAGCTGTCCCGCGTCGACGCTCTCGAGCCAGCGAGGCTTGGTTCGGGTGGCCGGGCTCTCGTCCTCCAGGACCTGGGTTCCGATCCGCGTGCAGCTGTCGGCGTCGAGCCACTCGAGCTCGGCCACACCCCCCAGGAAGAGGCCCACCAGGCCCTCCCCGCGCAGCATCAACAGGTTGCTGTAGCTGCTGGGATCCCGTTGGGGCTCGAAGCGGCAGCGCGGCGTCAGGGTGCCCGCGTCGCTGTCGAGCTCGAAGCGGTGCAGCCGGGTGGGTTCCGCCCGCCCCAGGCTGAGTATCCACAGCTCCAGCTGGGTGTCACCGCGCGCTACCAGCTCCGCGCCGTGCAGGAAGTCCATGGTGGGGGCACCCTCGGTGTCGGGCACCTCAACCACGGTCGCGTCGGGTAGATCCTGGTCGAGGGTGTCGGCCAGCCCATCGAGGAAGCCCTCCCGCACGAAGATCCAGTGGGGCGTGTGGCCGTCCACGGGGCCCGCCGCCACGAAGCCCGAGGCATCCTCTGGGGCCACCTCGCCGCCGAAGGTGGCGGGGAAGGTGACGGTGGCGAAGCTCGAGCCGTCCTCGCCCGGGGGTGACAGCGCGATGGAGTTTCCGTACAGCTCTTCGTTGGTGGTGACCTCGGCGCCGTCCACCCAGCTGTCGAAGCGTTCCACGCTGAGGTCGTCGCTCAGGCGCAGCCTGGCGGCCACGCTCTTCTGATCGGTGCCCGGGGGATCGTCGGGGGATCGGTACTGCCAGAGTATCGTGTGCAAGCGGTCGGACCTCGAGGGGTCTACGAACATGCGGTTGTGAGCGCACAGTGGGCCAGCTCGCTCGGCGTACTCGGACGCGTCGTAGGCGTGCAGCAGCTCCCCGCTCGCCAGCTGGTAGCGGTACAGCTGGGTCTCGGACACGCCTACGGCGCACTCGGTCATCACCGTGAGCTCGCCGCCGCTCACGCCGGCGGAGGCCAGCTCGCCGCCGGTGAAGGCGCCGATGGCAGTGCTCTCCATCAGGGAACGATCGAGGACGAAGCGCTGCAGCACATCGCCTGTGGGTGGGGCCATCAGGTAGACTTGGTGGGCGTAGTCGCCGTCCAGCTCGCCGTCGCTCAGCACGAGCAGCCCCAGGTGGTCGGACAGCTGCTCCGAGCGCTCGGCGGTCAGCTCGTCGTGCACGAAGTGCATGCCCGTGGCCAGCCGAACGGTGTCGGGCTGGTCCCAGTCTCGGAAGGGCAGGGGAGTCTCCACCACGCAGCCTCGGCCATCGGGCCAGCGGGCCTCGAGGCGCACCTGGACGCTCAGGCTGTGGCCCTGGGCCTCCCAGGCCTGCTGCAGGTCGTGCTCCGCGACGCGGTGCGGGAGCCAAGGCAGGGTGCCCTCGTCGAGATCCGGGGCGAGCTGGGCTTCGAGGGTGATCAGCCCCCCGTACCAGGCCACCGTCATCTCGATCCGATCGGGTGTGCCCGCAGCATCGTCGTGTGCGAGCACCCAGCGCGGTGTGCCGTAGGCATCCGGGTCCTCGAGAACGAGGGTGCAGACCGGCGAGCCGGTGTCGACGGGAGCGCTGTCCGGAGGGGGCGTGGGGCAGCCGCCCAGCCCGGCGAGCACGATGGTGGCAGTGGCCGTGCGCAGGACGGGCCTCCGAGTTCGCTCCGGCGTGGGGTGTCCACCGAACCGTCACCAGGAGGATAGCGCGGAGCGGAGCGGGTCGGGGTGCCCGCTGGCCGAGATCTTGTCCCCGTGGCTGTGGTCAGGAAGCCAGCCGGCTGCGCACTACGCCCAGCAGCGCCCCTGCCCCCACGGCTCCGAAGGCGTGGCTGCTCTCGACGGGGTTGTCGCCGGCGAGCTGCGCGCGGCCGTCGGGCCCGAGGGCGGTGACCCGCTTGATCAGCACCAGGTCCCGCACGTAGGGGTGCCTGGCCAACACCACGTCGCCCACCGCAGCCGGGGCCCCGCGCTCCACCAGCACGGTGGCACCCTCGGGCAGGGTGGGGAGCATGGACCGGCCGCGGACGGCGACACGCTGGCGCAGGCCCAGCAGCCAGCGGACCGCCTCGCTCAGACCAGCGATGGGGACGTCGGTGCCCATGGATCTAGCTGGCCGTGTACCAGCCGATGTCGCGGTTCTTGGTGGCCCAGAAGATGGCGTGGATCTCCTGCACCGCGTCCATCAGCTCCTGGGCGTGCTGGGCGCTGACCTCGACCTTGACGGCCGAGCAGAGCTTGGCGGCCTTCCAGAAGGTGTCGTGCAGGTTGGGGAAGGCCTCGAGATGAACCGGCTTGAAGTAGTCGGTCCACAGCACCAGCAGCTCCTCCTTGGCCAGGTGAGCTTGCTCCTCCTTGATGGCCACGTAGCGGCTCACGGTGTTGAGGTAGGCGGCCCAAGCGGCGGCGTCGCCCTGGGCGGGGGGCTCGAGGGCCAGGATCTTCTTGGTCATGGAGACCGCCGCCTCGGCGGCGATGCGGGCGGAGGAGGGATCGTAGACACCGCAGGGGCCGTCGCAGTGGGCGGAGGCCTCGGAGGGGTTGGGCAGGCGCTGGTTCAGGGCGGCGAGGACGGTCTCGAGCATGGGATCTTCCTTGGTTACGGGGGGATTGGTCACTGAGAGACTAGGCGCGGGGTGCTCCGGCGGCAGGTGAGCCCGCTGCGGCGGTAGTGCGCCCCACAAACACCCGGTGGATCAGCCCGGAGCGGGTCCGGGAGCGAAGACCAGGTGGAAGGCCCTGTGCTCGGGCTCCGGGCCCTGGGGCGGGACCTGAGGGCGATCGTCCACCAGGTGGAAGTCGGCGGCACCGAAGCTCTGGATCACCCAGTCAGACGGGCAGGTGAAGGGCGGCGCCGGGGGGGCGTTCCAGGGCCGCAGCACATGGACGCGGGCCTGGTCGGACACGGCGGCGCGGATGGAGCGCAGCAGGCCTTCGGAGCGCTTCGAGCGCATGGGGGGCAGGTCGTAGCCGGAGCCGTCGGGAGGGATGCAGCCGATGCCGGTGTCGATGACGATCACGCGGTCCACCTCGGCCTGAGGAAGCGAGACGTCGTCGGGAGCGGAGTGGACCAGCTCGACCTGCTGGGCCTCGGCCAGGCCTGTGGCCTCGAGAGCTGCCTCCAGTACGTCAAGGGACCGGCGATCGGTCTCCACCGCATAGAGCTTGCCGAAGGGTACGCCCTCGGCCAGCAGGCGCACGGGCAAGGCTCCTGTGCCGGCGCCGATGTCGGCGATGACGCTGTGGGCCTGGAGCCCGAACGGGGCCAGATCCAGGGTGACCGCCCGGGAGGCCCCCTCGCGGTAGGCGGCGAGGATCCCCTGGGGGTCCCCCTGCAGGCGCTGGATGGACTCCAGGGCTTCGGCGGTGTTGGCCACGGCGCCCTGGTCGTCGGGGGGCACGCTCCTGGGATTGGCCGTGGGCACGATGCGAGCGTTCTCGGCCGTAGCCTCGGTCGGAGGGGGCTCGACTGGAGGATCAGGCTGGGAGGGGGGCTCCGGGGGCGTTGAGCAGGCCGCCGTGAGCAGCGAGGCTAGCAGGACTGTGCGCATGGCCATCTCTGTTGGAAACGAACAAGGAGCATAGAGGAGGGGACCAGCCCGCGGCAAGGGGCCCCGGCGCGAGCGTCGCGCTATGAGTCGCTCACGCGATGCGGCCCCATGCTGTCCGGGCATCGAGCTCGAGCGCGGCCGTTGGAGAGAGCGTCCATGAGCGACACACGGGAGATCATCCGGGAGATCATCCTGCGGGACCTGGCCCCCCACCTGCCCGGGGGCCAACTGGCCGACGACACTCGCTTGTTCGGCCCCCTCGGCGTGATCGACTCCCTGGCCATCATCGACCTCGTGGCCCACCTGGACGGGGCCTTCGGGTTCCAGATCCAGGCCCACGAGATCACCGAGGGGAACTTCCACTGTGTCGACGCCCTGGTGCGCTTCGTGACGGAGAAGCGAGGCGCCTGATGCAGCTGTCGGCCCAGCTGGCTCGGATCGCCGCAGAGCGTGCCGACCACCCTGCGCTGATCGAGGCTCGCGCCGGTGAAGCCTGCAGCTTCGCCGCCCTGCTCGAGCGCGCCGATGCGTTGGCGTCCCGGCTGCGTCAGGCTGGGCTCGCCCCTGGCGACCGCCTGCGCATCGAGGTCAGCCACCGCGTCCAGACCCTCGCCTGGTTTCTGGCGGCCTGGCGCTGCGACGCCGTGGTGGTGCCCGTCAGCCCCGACCTCAGCGAGCGGGAGCTGCGCTTCTTCACCGAGCACAGCGGAGCGGCTCTGGCCGTGGACGGTGCGCTCACGGCTCCGGTGTCCACCGGTGTGTCCACGGGGGAATCCTCGCCGCGGCTGGACGCCGGCGCTGCCACGGCGGCCATCCTCTACACCTCCGGCTCCACCGGCGATCCCAAGGGCGTGGAGCTGAGCCACAGGGCCCTGATCACCAACTCCACGCGCATCGCCCAGCGCTACTGTCTCGGCCCTGACACCCGCTTCCTGGCCGTCCTGCCTCTGTTCCATGGCCACGGTCTCGTGGTCACCTGCCTGGCTCCCTTGCTGGCCGGAGGCGCGGTGGTGCTCGACGGCCCCTTCGACGCCTTCGCGGCCTCTCGGTTCTGGGCCACGGTGGACCGCTGGGGGGTCACGGCCTTCAGCAGCGTCCCGGCCATCCTGCGGGCGCTGGTGGCCCTGTGCCCGGCTCGCCCACAGCCCGGCAGCCTCCGCTTCGGCCTGTGCGCCTCCGCACCGCTGCCTCCGGCACTGCAAGCGCGCTTCGAGGAGCGCTTCGGCTGCCCGGTGGGCAACTCCTACGGCCTGACCGAGACCGCAGCCTGGTGCTCCTACGGCGATCCCGAGCCCGACATCCGGTGCCCGGGGGCGGTGGGCCGGCCGCTGCCCGGCACGGTGCGGGTGCTTGGCGAGCCGGGCGAGGTCGGTGAGATCCAGGTGCGCAGCCCCTGCGTGATGAGCGGCTACTTTCGCAACCCGCTCGCCACCGCCGCCGCTTTCGACCAGGGCTGGCTGCGCACCGGCGACCTCGGCCGCCTCGACGGTGGCCATCTCATCCTCGCTGGGCGTCGCCGCGACGTGATCAACCACGGCGGCTTCTCGGTCTACCCGGCCGAGGTGGACCAGGTTCTCGAGGCCCACCCGGCCGTGCTCGAGGCCGCCACCGTCGACGGGCCCTCCGCCACCCACGGCGAGGTGCCGGTGGCCTTCGTGGCCCTGCGGGAGCCGGTGGCGCCCGCCGCTCTGCGGGAGCACTGCCGCGCTCACCTGGCCCCCTACAAGGTTCCGGTGGCTCTGCACGTGCTCGAGGCGCTGCCCCGCAGCGCCACCCGCAAGGTCCGGCGCGATGCGCTGCGCGCCCTGGCGCGGGGTGAGGAGGAGGGACCGTGAGCGCCTGGATCAACAGCTTCGACCCTCGAATACTCAGTGTCTTGGGCCTCTCGCCCGAGCTGCTGGGACTTTTCCTGGTCTACGTCCTGGCCACCGCCGGGCTGATGAGGATCCTGCCGTCCGCGTTCCGCAAGCCGGTGCTGCTGGTGGCCAGCCTGCTGTTCGGGGAGCTGTTTCTCGATCCTGTGATCGCGCTGTTCGTGCTGGGCTGTGCCCTGGCGCTGTTCCTCATCGCCCGTCAGCTGCCTCGGGGTCGCCCACGGCTGTGGGCCGGCGCGGCGCTGCTGGGCCTGGTGTTCCTGCCCTTCTGCCTGAGCGGCATCCCCGTGGAGCGGGCGGCCGGACAGGATCGCCAGTGGATCGGCAACATCGTGCTGCTGCTGGTCTTCGGCAAGCGGTCCCTCTACTTCCTCTACGAGCTGCACCACGGCCGCGTGAGGCGCCCTGGCTTCGTGGACTTCATGGTGGGGATGCTCTCGCTGCCCTTCCTGCTGGGGCGGGCTCCGATCGTGGCCTACTCCCACCTGCACGAGCGCTTCGATCGGGTGGACCTCAGGGCTTTGCTCCGGGGCTCGTGGACGGTGCTGCTGGCGGTGCTGCACCTGGTGGCCCTGGGCGTGCTCGTCCGGTACTTCATCGACGTGCCCATGGACGTCCACTTGGCCCAGGTGGCTCCCAGCACCCCCTGGGGGATGCTCGCCCTGGTGCTGGGCCTCAACTACCTGGCGTTCTACCTGTTCCGCTACGCCCACGATCAGATCAGCGTCGGGGCCGCGCGCCTGCTCGGCTTCGGTATCGACGACAACTACGCCAACCCTCTGGCTGCCACCGACTACGCCGACTTCTGGCGGCGCTGGAACATCCACTTCCGGCAGATGCTGGTCTCGATGTTCTACTACCCCACGGTGTTGCGCCTGAGCCGCAGGAACCCCAAGCGCAAGGCCCTGAACGTCACCCTGGCCTGCGTGGTGGTCTTCTTCTTCCACGGCCTGTTCATGGTCTTCACCATGGGCATCTTCACCCCGCTGTCGGACCGGACGGCGTGGGTGGAGCTGTTGGTGAGCCTGTTGGTCTACGAGCTGCTGCAGATCTCGCTCACGGCGGGCTCACTGCTGCTGCTGGGCCGCGCCCATCGCACCGGGCGGTGGAAGTGGATCGGCGTGCCCCTGGGCATCTCGGTCACCTTCGTCCTGCGCTCGCTGATGCTGCTGCTCATCTGGCGCCGTCGCATGGACCTGGGGGGCGCGGTGGTGGTGCTACTCGCCCTGATGCCCTGAGATCCCCGAGGTCCCGCTCTGGGCGTCTTCGAGGGTGGACCGGCGGTGGCGCAGCTCCTTGTGATCGGGGGCCAGCACCAGGGCTCGGTCCAGGGCCTCCACGGCGGGTTCGAGCTTCCCTTGCATCACGCAACAGGTGGCCAGGTTGATCCAGGCGTCCAGATCGTCCTCGCGCTCGGCGAGCACACCGCGGTAGTCGGCTTCGGCGTCTGCCCAGCGCTCGGCGCGCTGTCGGAGCAGGGCTCGATCGAAGCGCTGGTCCGAGCAGAGGGGCAGCTCGCCCAGGCTGTCGAGCAGCTCGAGGGCGTGGGCGTCGTGGCCCAGGACCAGGGCGGCCCGGGCCAGGTCCTTGACCGCGTTGGTCGCGGGAAGTCGGCTGGCCGCCCGCAGCTGCCGCAGCTGCTCGATGGCGCGCTCGACAGCCGCGGGAGCCCCGGGATCGTCCCGGCCGGCCAGCAGCCAGGCCCAGTGGGCCTGGATCTCGAAGCAGTCGGGCTGCTCCTCGGCGGCGGCCTGCAGGTAGGTGGGGAAGCGTGGGCTCTGAGCCTTGTAGGCGGCCTGGATCAGGAACATCCAGATGTGCACCGCCTGGGGTCGCTCCTGGGCCAGGGTCCACAGGGCGTCCACCCGGGCGTCCAGATCGGTGTCGAGGTTGCCGACGACCTCGATGAAGTCCAGCTGCTCGTAGGGATCGGCCCGCTGAGCGTCCCCCTGGGGAGCCTGGACGTAGCCCAGGGCCTCGAGTCGCTGGCGGGTCTCGGCGTCCATGGCCCCGGGGCCTTGCTGGGCCAGGGGGCCAGCGTGGTCGGCCTGGTAGGCCTCGAGGGCGGTGGCGATGCGCTGGGTGTCCTGGGGTCGCTCGGCGCTCTGCTCCCGCTCCTCACCGGGATCCTCGGCCCGGTCGAAGAGCCGATCACGTCCGGTGCGCACGATGCGGAGATCCTGCACCAGCAGCGCGGTGACAGGATCGAGCCCCAGGTTCTCGGAGGGCATCATGGACTCGGCGTAGACGGGCTGCTCGGGCCGGGCGTCGGCCTCCCAGTGGGCGCGCAGGCTGCGCCCTTGGACCGCCGGGTCCGGGCCCAGCTCCAGCAGGTCGAGCAGGGTGGGGAAGACATCGAGCAGCCGTGCCACGCCCTGGGCTTCCACGCCCTGGGGAAGCCGCTCCGGCCAAGCCACGATCAGGGGCACGCGGGTGGTGGCGTCGTGGACGAACAGCCCGTGGGTGCGCTCGCCGTGCTCGCCCAGGGACTCGCCGTGGTCGGCGGTGACCACCACCAGGGCCTCGGGGTGCGCGTCGAGCAGGGGGGCCAGCTGGGCGTCGGTGTAGGCGATCTCGGCGTCGTAGGGGAGGGGGTGCTCGGAGGCCCAGGGCTCCGGCGCGGCGTAGGGCCAGTGGGGGTCGAAGCAGTGCACCCACAGGAACCAGGGCTCGGGGGCCTCGGCCACCAGGGCGGTTGCGCGCTGCACCACGGCGTCGGCTCGGCGCTCGCTGCGACCCGACGCGGCTCCCACTTCGTCGTAGACCGCGAAGCCCTGGTCCAGTCCGTAGCGGGCGTCCAGCACCTCGGCGCCCATCACGGCCATGGTGTGGTAGCCCAGGCCAGACAGTCGCTCGGCCACGGTGACCAGCTCGTCGGAGGCCCGGTAGGAGCCGTTGTTGCGCACGCCGTTGTACAGCGGCTCGGTGCCGGTGAGCAGCACCGTGTGGCTCGGCAGGGTCAGGGGGGTGGTTGCGTAGGCGTTGGGGAAGGCGACGCCGCGGGTGGCCAGGGCGTCCAGGTTCGGGGTGAGGCCATCGGGGCCCCCCACACGGTCAGCACGGACGGTGTCGAGGCTGATCAGCAGGACGTTGGGCCGGGGCGATGGGGCCGGGGTCTCGGTGGCTCCGTTGCAGGCCAGCCCTGCCGCTGCGGCGAGGGCGGGGAAGACCGAGGATGGGACACGCGGTGCCATGGACGGGGGAGTATCGCGCGGCCCCCCCGTGCGCTCCGCTCGGTGCCCAGGGTCCGGGCCTTCGGCGACCGCGCAGAGCGAGCCCCCCGCCGGATGCGCTGGGTCTCCTGCAGCAGCGCCCCCATCGGACAGGCGTTGCGACACCAGGGGCGCCGCAGGGCGAAGGCGGCCAGCAGCGCGACGGGCATCACCAGCCAGTCGGCGCCGGCGCCGATCCTGGCGAACAGCGTGCCGAAGGGCTCGTAGCCGGCCGTGGACGGCGTCCGCGTGTACAGGGCCAGGGCCAGGGCCAGGATCGTCCCTGTAAGGGCCAGGCGGGGGCCCCAGCGGGCGATGCGGGCGGGGAGCTTCGCGGTGCGGCCGGTGATGGCGGCCTGCAGATCCTGCAGGGCTCCAAAGGGGCAGATCCAGCTGCAGTACACGTTCTTGCGCGTGGCCAGCACCAGGGCGAAGGGGCCCAGGAACGTGAGCCACCACAGCGGGCGTGCGGCGGGGGAGGGGGGGCTGCCCAGCAGCAGCGACGCCACCATGCTCAGGCTCGGGGGGCCGGCCAGCAGGAAGCCCAACAGCGCAAGGCCCGCGATGCGGCTGCCCCAGCGCAGGCGGGACCACCCCTTCACTGCGGCGAGACTCGCCAACAGGAACAGCGCGGCGACCGACAGCTCCTGCCAGCCCAGCAGAAGCCGAGCGGGCGGCGCGGGCGGCGGCTGCAGCCCCAGGGCTTGCGCGGCCACGGCGTGGCTCGCCTGGCGTGCGGCCTCCGTCAGGCCGATGGTGGAGAGGGTGGCGCTGCTGACGGTGTCCACGTCCGTGCCCACCCGCAGGGGCGCGTCCACGGGCTGCCCCAGCAGCTGGTCGTAGAAGCCTCTGCGCTCCACCCGGGCCAGGAAGGCCGCGGTCTCGCTGTGCTCCATGAGCTCCAGCCGCTCGATGCTGCGATCGTGGCCCACCCGCACCAGCAGCTCGATGGGACCGCCCCAGCCGTCGGCACGCCCTACGCCCACCCAGCCGCCCTTCGCGCGGAACACCCCGGGGCTGTGGGCCTCGAGCAGGGCGCCTCCCAGGGCTGCGGAGGCCTGCTGCTCGAGGCTGCTGTGGTCGCGCTGGTACCCGGCGATCCACGCCGCGGCGAGCAGGACCAGGGCGCCGGCCCACCACCAGCGCCGGGGATGGCGGGGGCCGTTCATGATCAGGCCGAGGCGGGCCTGCGCAGGCCGAAGCGGCGAGCCAGCGCGAGGCATACCGCCGCAGGCAGGCCGAAGAAGACCACCCCCATGCCGGCGGCCTGGGGCTCCGCTTCGAGCACGCAGCTCCAGGACCAGGCCACCGTGAACAGGGCCAGGAAGGCCCCCGAGCCCGCCAGGGCCAGGCCCGCCCAGCCCAGGATGCGTCGCAGGCCCAGCCAGGCCAGGGCGCCCACGCCAAGTGTGGTCAGCGCGCCCAGGGTGAAGAACATGATCTCGATGCCATCGAAGATACCCATGACGACCTCCTAGAAACCGTCGTACGAGCGCCCGCGGGCGCTCCAGAATGAAGCCACGGCGGCGTGGTCGTCCACGTTGCCGTAGCCGAAGACCTCGTCCAGCTGGCGCATCACGCTGTGGACCGGTCCGGGCAGCCCCGCGCTGATGCGGTCCACCAGGCTGTGGTGCCAGAAGTCGTGCTTGTTGTACGGACATGCGGCGATGCAGCTGCCGCAGTCACCCCCGATCTCGGCCCAGTACGCCAGGCACTTGCGGGCGTCCATGTACCACTTCTCCACCCCGGGGTTGTTGTAGAAGGCCCGGTGGGCGTTGTCGTGGGTGGGCGCGAAGCTCGGCTCGTCGTCCCGAGGGATCGCTTCGCTGGGGCAGCTGTCAGCGCAGCGCTTGCAGCGCTTGCAGAACTCCCGCACGCCGAAGGGGCGGGGGCTGTCGTACGCCACCAGGTCCAGCTCGGTGTAGACCTTGGCCAGGCGCACCCGGGGGCCGTACTTGTAGGTCACCAGGTAGCCGGCCCGGGAGTCCTCACCGAGGCCCGCGGCCACGGCGTAGGGGATGGACAGCCCGGTGTCGTTGCCGCAGGGCACCGCCTGGTAGCCCAGGATCTTGAGGAAGCTGGACAGCTGCAGGGCCGTCTTGGCCATCTTCGAGTAGCCCTCGCCCGCAGCCGCGCTGGCGACCATGGTGGGGGCGGCCGTGAAGCCCTCGTAGTCCATCTCGAAGGCCAGCACGATCACCGTCTTGGGCTCGAAGGGGAAGCGCTCCCAGCCGAAGAAGGGCTGCTCGCCGTGGGCGGCGGCGACGGGATCGAAGAAGTCGCTGTAGTCCCAGCGTGGATCTCTGCGGGTGATGCCCACCAGGCTGGCGCCGTACAGCCGTGCGGCGCGCTTGATGGCGGCGGCCGCGGCCTCGGGGGAGGCGAACTGGTACTTCTCGTCCTTGACGAAGTCCAGGTCCATCAGGGCCATTGGGTTCTTCTCGTGGCGCTGTGTCCAGCTGAACAGGCCGAAGCTGGACACAGCGGCGGGGGAGGGGCCCACCGCGTTGTTGCTCAGGGCCCAGGCGCCGCCCTCGAGGGCCTTCTCCAGCTGGGTGTGGCCAGGCTCGTCGCTGTAGCCGTAGTTGTAGCCGTCCATGAAGCCCTTGCCGTAGCCCTTCAGCTCCTCGTCGTCGGTCAGGCCGAAGAAGGCGTGGGTGAAGAGCACGTCCCGTTGGGAGAAGGGCTTGTAGGAGGCGTCGATGGCGTAGGGCAGGCCGCTGATCTTGGGATTGGCGGCCCGTGCCATGGCGGGCTCGAGGCCCGTGGCGGCCACGGCGCCCGCCGCTCCCGCCGTGGCGGCTCCGGTGAGCAGGCCGCCCAGCAGCTGTCGCCGGTTGAGGGTGGGGCCCGCCGCGCGCTTGGAGGGGGCGGCGCAGCCGTCACAGGCGCTCGCGGGGCAGGGGGTGTCGCTGCTGCACATGGTTGCCTCCTGGCAAAACATTCATGAATGTATTTTAGGTGTGGTAGGAAAGGCCGCCACGATGGGCGGCCGGCTTCAGGGGGTGAGGGTGGGGGCCACCAGCAGCTGGTGGATCCGGTCTTGCAGCAGGGCTTCGTCGTCGAGGTTTCCGAAGAAGCGCTCGAGGTTCAGGTAGAAGCCCCAGAAGTAGTTGTAGTAGGAGCGGGCCATGAAGTCGGGATCGAGCTCGGGGCGGAACAGGCCCAGGGAGATGCCTTGGGCCATCATGGCGGCGTGGTCGGCGATGAGCCGGTCGAAGTAGCCGTCCACCAGCTCCTTCAGATCCTGCGCGCCCTGGGGGGGCTTGTTGATCAGATCGGCCAGGATCAATGTGTTGAGGCGCTTTTCGACGCGGGTGGAGACCATGTAGCGGGTGGCCGCTTCGAGGCGTGTCGCCGGATCGCCGGGACCGTTGATGATGGCGAGCACCTCCGTGAAGGCTTGGCTGGTGACCTCTTCGATGTAGGCGCGGTACAGGGTGATCTTGCGTGCGAAGTGCCAGGAGATGGCCCCCCGGGTCAGGCCGGCTTCGCGGGCGATCTCCTCGAGCTTGGCACCCGCGTAGGTGCGGCGTGCGATGACCCGACCGGCGGCCTCCAGCAGGGCTGTGCGGTGCTCTTCGGGGGCTTTGCGAGTTCCCATGATCGGCTCCTGGATGTACAGTACATTCACGAATGTATTTTTGCAAGTGCGGCGATAGGGTACTGTTCCTCGGGGCATGATCCAGATCAGCAGCGCTCGGGTCGCCGGCGAAGATCAGGTTCGGATTCTTCGAGTCGCTGATCGGGGCTGCAGCACCACCGTGCGTGGTGCCGCGGTACACTCCCGCCATGCCCCGTCGCTACGCCGACCTGGATCGAGACATGCTGCTGCGGGCTGCCCGCCTGGCGCGGCTGCCAGGTGTGCGGCGGGCCGAGGCCTGCGAGCGCTTCGGGCTGTCCATCGGGATGTTGCGCCGGGCCATCCGTGAGTTCGGGGCCCAGGCTCGCCCCAGGGCGTGGGAGATCGTGCTGCACGCGTTGACGGATGCGGGCACCCGGGTGTCGGGGGACTCGCTACCCAGGCTGGCGGCGGTGGCGAGCTACGTGGACTTCGTGAACAAGGACGGCTGTACCGTGGAGGAGGTTCGGCGCATCCTGGACGGGCTGGTTGCCGAGGGGGTGTTGGCGATGGATGGGGAGCGCTGGGAGTTGTTGGTGGAGTTTCCCTAGCCAGCCCGTGCGCCAGCGCAGTTCTCCGGCCGCAGCGTGGGGGGGTTCGGCCGACGCATCGCTCGGAAATCGCGACTCGGATCGTCGCTTTTCGCGGTGGACTGGCAGGTGAGCGGACGATGCAGCGGACTTCGCCTTCACGGGTTCGGCCGAGGCAGCCCATCACCACTACGGCCCCGGCTATCCAGGAGCAGCCTACGTCATGTACGGCATCGTCGGGCTCCGCTGAGTCGCCACCGCTCCTCCCTGGGAGCCCAACCCTCTCGGCCATAGCACCGCCCCGCTCACGACCACGCCCGTCGCCCGACGATCCTTGGCCTCTTCTATGGTCGGCACTCGTTGGGGGAGCAGGCCTGGAGTTGCAGATCCGGGGAGGGAACGGCTCGCTGGGGAACTGCGCGTACAGCGGACAGAAATTGACCGCGGGCTCGTTGAAAAACCAGCAGCAAAAGCAAGAAACCGTTAGATTGTAGGGGTGGGGAATCTCCCCGCCCGAACCCCTCCCCCTGGTCCTCCTCGGAGCCCCCCTGTGCG
>CAZHIK010000095.1:0-14731 GCA_964532635.1 uncultured Enterobacterales bacterium | reverse complement strand
CGGGCGGGGATAAACCCCGCCCCTACATCGGGTTGGGTAGCTCACGAAGCCGGTCGGAATCCCTGTGGAAGGGCACTAGATCTCTCCCTCCTTCAGCTTCCTCAGCAGCGTGTTGCGCCCGATGCCCAGCCGGCGAGCGGCCTCGGAGCGGTTGCCTCCGCACAGCTCCACCACGAACCTGCAGTATGCTCGCTCCAAGGAGCGCAGGGATCGGATGCCGGAGACGAAGCGATCCGGGCCCGACAGGCCCGGACCGGTGGGGGGCAGCATGGCCTTGGGCAGCAGCTCGCGGGCGATGGATGACCCCGGCGCCAGCACCACCGCGGACTCGATGGCGTGCTCCAGCTCTCGTACGTTGCCGGGCCAGGCGTGTCCGTGCAGGGCGGCGCGGGCTTCGGGCTCGAGCACCAGCCCGGGTCGCCGGTGGCGCTGGCGGAAGGTGTGGAGGAAGTGGTCCACCAGGCGCTCCAGGTCGGCGTGGCCCCGCTCCCGCAGGGGTGGGATGCGGATCTCCACGACTCGGATGCGGAAGTACAGGTCCTGGCGGAAGCGGCCCACCGCGACCGCCTGCTCGAGGTCGCGGTGGGTGGCGAAGATGAAGCGCACGTCAGCCTGCCGGGGCTGGCTACCTCCCACCCGGAAGTAGCGCTGCTCCTGCACCAGGCGCAGCAGCTTGGCCTGCAAGGCCGGGGAGAGCTCGCCGACCTCGTCCAGGAAGAGGGTGCCCCCCTCGGCCGCGGCGACCTTGCCGTCGGTGCGGCGCTCAGCACCGGTGAAGGAACCTCTCTCGTGACCGAACAGCTCGTTCTCGAAGAGGGTCTCGGGTAGGGCCGCGCAGTCGACCTTGACCAGGGGGCCCCCGGCTCGGACGGAGTTGTAGTGCACGGCCCGGGCCACCAGATCCTTGCCGGTGCCGGTCTCGCCACGTAGCAGCACGGTGGCGTCCGTCGCTGCCGCGCGGGTGACCCGGCCATAGACCTGGCGCATGGGCGGGGATGCACCCACGATGCGGTTGAAGTGGAAGGCCAGGGGCTGCTGCTGCTGAGGGACGAGCTGGGCCTCGAGGCTGGAGGTCTCCAGCAGACGGCCCACCTGGCCTGCCAGCTCGACCAGCGTGGCTTCGTCATCGGCGTCGAACTCGCCCTCGGTCCGGTTGAGCACCTGCAGGACACCCACCACGGCGCCGCTGTGGTGGAAGATGGGCACCGCCAACTGGTGCTCGGTGTGGTAGCCGGTGGCGGCGTCGAAGCGGATGGCGAAGCGGGCGTCCATTCGGCCCCTGGGCACGTGCACGGGACGGCCGCTGCGGGCCACCCAGCCGGCCACGCCTTCACCCAGGCGCAGGCGAATCTCGGTGATCTCGTGGAGGATCGAGACCCTGCTCACCAGCTGCTGTCGGGCGTGGTCGATCAGGTAGAGGGTGGCTCGGTCGGCCCCCAGTTGGTGGGCGGTCTCTTCGATGATCCGCTGCAGCACGTGGTCCAGGTCAATCTCGTGTTCTCGCAGGCGCTGCACCAGGCGCTCGAGGGCGGGCGATGGAGCCATCGGAACCTCGGGTGGGTGTTCCAGAATCGAACAGCGTTCCGTTTCGGTGTATCAGAATAGCGCATGATGCTCCAAAGTGGAGCTTCCCCTGTGCTGGCATGGGTCCTGCGAGGATCCTGGGTGCACCGCCAAGCACAGGAGCTTTCATGAAGCGCAGCGTTCCAAGATGGGGCCGAGTCACCGCCGCCCCCCACGAGCACCTACTCCTCATCCGTGCCGGCCGCGTGGTCTGCTCCCAGCAGGGGGGCGCCTGCTTCAAGCGGCCCTCCGATGTGGTGGCTCTGGTGGACACCAGCGTGCACCGCCTGCAGTTCACCGCCGATCAGGTCACCAAGGAGAAGACCGGCGTGCGGGTCACGGGCCTGGCGGTGTTCCGGGTGGTGCAGCCCGAGCTGGCCTACCGGATGCTGAACCTGGAGCAGCCCCAGGAGTACCGCGAGATCCTGCGCGAGATGTTCACCGGCGCCACGCGACGGCTGGTGGCCAACCTCTCGCTGGAGGACTGCCTCACCCGCCGCAAGGACGCGCTGGCCACCGAGCTGATGGCCGAGGTGGCCCCGGTGGTCCAGGGCAGCGGCCGGGGTGGCGACGACACCGACCGCGGCTGGGGAGTGGTCATCGACACCATCGAGGTCCAGGACGTGCGCATCCTGTCCGAGGAGGTCTTCTCCCGGCTGCAGGCGCCCTACCGGGAGGGTCTGGCGCTCGAGGCGGTGCGCGCCGAGGCCGAGGTGGAGCGTGAGCGGGCGCGCATCGAGGCCCTGCAGGCCCGGGCCCGGGAGGAGCAGCGCCGGGAGCTGATGGCCCTCGAGGAGGCCAGGCTCGAGGCCGAGCGCGAGCGGGCTCGTCAGCAGCTGGCCCACGATCAGGAGCTGGCCACCCTGGCCCAGCAGAGCGAGGCGGCCCTCGAGGAGGCGGCTCAGGCCGCGCACATCGCCGCGGAGCGCCGGAAGGCCGCCGCCCATGCCGAGCGCGAGCGCATGATGGCCGAGGCTGCCGCCGAGCGGGCGGCCATGAAGGCCCAGGCCGACGACGCGCGGGCGCAGCTGCAGGTCGAAGCAGCAGTGGAGCGTGACGCGGTGGCAGCACGGGCGGAGGTGGAGCGAGAGCGCCTGGTGGCCGAGGCTGCCGCCGGGCGGGCCACGATGGAGGCTCGCGCCACCGCCGATCGGGATCGAATCCTGGCCGAGGCCGAGACTCAGACCGCCCGGCTTCGGGCCGAGGCCCTACGGGAGCAGGGGGCAGCCGCCGCCGAGGTCAAGCGCCTGGAGCGCGCGGCCATGGACACCATCTCCGAGGCCCGCCTGCGCGAGGTGGCGCTGACCGAGTCCCTGCCCCGGGTGGCCGAGGCCTTCGCCGACAGCTTCGGGGAGGTCACCGTGGTCAGCGGAGACATGTCCTTCGTCGGCACAGGCATGGCCCAGGCCATGGCGTCGATGAAGGCCGTCGGCTTCGACCTGGCGCGGGTGCTGGGAGGAGCGCGGGAGGGCTAGCAGGTCGCGCAGTTGCCGCCGGAGCATCCGGAGCACTTGCTGCCGCCGCCACGGGACGGTGGCGGGAGATCGGCCACGGTGCGGCCGCTGGTCTTCATGGCGAAGGTGGACATCTTCCGCTTGACGTTGGGAGAGTCGCAGTCCTCGCACTCCACCTCTTCGTCCTCGGAGCGGACCAGCTCCTCGAACTCCTCGCCGCAGTCCAGGCAGCGGTACTCGTACATGGGCATGGGGGCCTCCGGGAGGCGGGCCCCGATGTTTAGCCCAGCTTGGAGCGCCTGTGTACCCCGGGCTCGGGCAGCTCACCGGAGGGTGTGTCTGGGGACGCATCCACCAGGTGGACTGTGGTGGCGTGGCGGGCGGCCTGCATCAGCCGGATCTCGAGGATCTCCGCCACCTCGCGGTGGTGGACCGGGGGGGTGCCCGGGCTGACGGCGATGGCCGCGATGGCCTGGCCCAGGCCCGGATCGTGGAGCACGCCGCGGCACCAGGAGGCCAGGGCGACCAGATCGAGCCTGAGGTCGGGCAGCTGCAGCAGCGCCAGCACGTCACCGAGGCTGAGGAGGTCCACCGGCACCGCGCCCTGGCGAAAGTTGACCCGGTAGCCCACCAGGCGATCGGAGTGATCGACGGGCCGCAGGAGGCGGAGGGCGAGGGCGGGTTCGGGCGCTGGCAGGGTGGTGCTCACGGGCGGCTTCCTATCCCGACAGGTCACTGGTAGCTCTCGATGTTCTCGTCCATCCACTGCAGGTGGTCGGCGGTCCAGGACCGTATGTAGTCCTGCTCCGCGTCCACGCTTTCAACAGGGCAGAGGTAGCAGTCGCCGCTCCAGCAGAAGTCGATCTCGGTGATCGGCCAGACCTCGAAGTTGCGGTACAGGCTGTCGCCCATCACCTCCGTGTAGCGGTCCATGCGCGCCAGCACCTCGTCGGTGTCCAGGGGACCTTCACGCAGCTCCGTCCAGCGCTGTGCCAGGCGGGCGCGGAAGGCGGGGGAGTCGGCGAAGGCGGTGATGGCGGAGGAGCGGTAGCTCACCCAGGCGTCCCAGCCGCAGCTGTGGATGGGGTAGCCGCCGAAGGCCAGGTCGAGATCCCAGGGGCTGAAGTGGATGAGGCCGTCGCTGTCCTTCCACATGTAGACGCTCAGGTAGTAGGCGTCGTTGTTCCGGGTCAGCTCGTGGGTCAGTACGAAGTCCACCGCGCTGTCTATGTCCACCAGCTCCCAGATGGCCTCGGGGGAGCCCGCGGCGATGGCGGCCTGGAAGGCCTGGATGTCCGCCGTGATGGCCTGGGCGGCCTCGGTGGAGATCTCATCGTCCCTGGGGTGGACCAGCTGCCAGTAGGCGTAGAAGCCCGAAGCGTTCATGAAGCCATCGGAGTCGTCATTCTTGACGATCCAGCTCGATCCGTCTGTGTCGCTGGAGACGGGGATGCGCTCGCTGTCTCGCTTGGCGCGCTCGCCGAGGGTGAAGATCCCCAGCCACTCACCGTTCAGCTCGAGCTCACACAGCACCGACTCCGCGGCCCACTCACCGGGCCTGTCCATGGCTCGGTGCAGGTCGTAGCCCAGCTTGTTCCGGAACAGCGCGCGGTCCGCGTAGTTGCCGTTGAGGATCCAGTCCGACTCCCAGCCCATGCCGTACAGGTCGGCCTGGACCTCTGCGCCGCCAGCGTCGTACCACAGCTCCACGGCGTACTGGCTCTTGGGGAATCCCGACGATGAGCGCCCGCGGATCTCCACGCCGGCCCAGCCTTGGTAGAGGGTGTGGCCCTGGTGGCTCTGGATCCACAGCTCGCAGGGCACCTTGGGCTCGTCTGGGATGGTCTCCTCGCAGGTCAGCTGTGCGCTGCATAGCTCAGGGGTGTCCCAGGGGGAGCCGTCGTTGTCGGGGAGCTCCTCGGTGTCCGGTGGACTGCTGTCCCCGGGCTTGTCGGAGTCCTCGGGGCCTTCTGTGTCATCGCCCAGAGGGATCACCGCTGGGGTGCAGGCGGCCACCAGCACGGCCAGCAGAGGGATGGCGGGGAGCTTGCTCACGATCTGGAACAGTGTGGCACAGGACGCCTCGGGCCGGCTATCGGAGGGGACTCTGGAGGCTGGCATGCACAAGGAAGTCGTTGTCCCCAAGATGGCCTACCGTTTGTTGAACCCGGGCTGCGTGGTCCTGGTCAGCGGTGGTGACGGCGAGCGCGATGGGTTGTTCGCCTTGACCTGGAACATGCCGGTGCGGAAGTCCCCGGGCACCGTGGCGATGCTGTCGGGCAAGCGCCACTACACCTACGGCTTCATCGAGCGCACCCGCGAGCTGGGTATCTCCGTGCCCGACGTCTCCATCGTCGATGCGGTCTACGGCTGCGGCACCACCACGGGAAACCGTGGGGTGGACAAGTGGGAGCGCTTCGGCATCACCCGCCAGAAGCCCGAGCTCATCTGCGCACCCCTGGTGGAGCAGGCGGTGGCCACCCTCGAGTGCCGGGTGGAGCAGGTGGTGGACATGGGCCCGTCGGCCCTGATCATCGCCGAGATCGTGCATGCCAAGGCGGCCCCCGAACACTTCGATCCCGCGGGTTCCTGGCGCTTCGACAGCGGCCTGCAGCTCATCCACCACATGGGTGGCACGGCCTTTGGCGTGACCGACAAGGTGGTGCACGCCAAGAAGGGCTGAACGGGGTGGTCGTACCGGCGGCCCAAGCTACCAGCCCTGGCCCCAGACCTCGGCGAAGGCGAAGGCCCCCTGGGGACGACGGGTGCGGGGGGTGCGATCCCGCAGGGCGACACCATCCGGCAGGCGGCCGAGGCCGCCCGGGTAGCCGACGGCCAGGGCGGTGACGATCTCGACATCGGGGGGCACGCGGTAGCGCTCGGCGATGGCAGCGTGCCGGATGCCGCCCATCTGGTGGACCTGTAAGCCATGGGCGGTGGCTTGCATGGTGAGCAGCGCCGAGGCCTGCCCCAAGTCGTGCAGTGCGTGGCGGTTGGGCCTGCCGTTTTCTCTCAGCGTGGTTCGGGCCAGGCCGATCATCAACACGGCGGCATGCTGGGCCCAGACCTGGTTGGGAGGCACCAGGCAGTCGAGCATCGCCGCGAAGGCTTCGGGCTCCCGACGGGCAGCGACGATGTAGGCCCACGGCTGCTCGTTGTAGGCCGACGGCGCCCAGCGCGCGGCCTCGAGTAGTGAGCGGATCAGCTCCGGCTCCACCGCGCGCTCGGCGAAGCCCGCGGGGCTCCAGCGCTCGGCGATGAGGTCGTGGACGGGGTGGTGGAGGGTGGGGCTCTTGGGCATGGGAGGCTCCGGGCGTGGGGTCGGAAAGCATGGGGACGGTGGGTGGCAGGAGCACCCCGTATGCGTAGGGGTGTATGGGGACTCACGCGAGCCCTACGCCCGAGGTCAGCTCCAACCCTCCACGCTCGGCTCCGATACGGAGCCCAACGCCCGGGGTCGGCTCCAAGCCTCCACGTTCGGCTCCGATACGGAGCCCAACGCCTGGGGTCGGCTCCAAGCCTCCACGTACGGCTCCGATACGGAGCCCAACGCCCGGGGTCGGCTCCAAGCCTCCACGTTCGGCTCCGATACGGAGCCCAACGCCTGGGGTCGGCTCCAAGCCTCCACGTACGGCTCCGATACGGAGCCTTACGCCTGGGGTCGGCTCCAAACCTCCACGTCCGGCGCCGGATCAGCGGGCGCGACCATCGGATCGACGCTCGGGCAGCCGAAACGGTGGGGCTGCGAGGACTGCGCTCTCGAGGGCCAGGTGGGTGCGCGTCGCCAGGAGCGCCTCGGCCTCGGCTCCGTTCCTCGCGGCCTTGTTGGCACTGGCTCGGTGGATGCGCAGGGCCCAGGCCAGCTCGGACGGAGGCAGCCCAGCTTCGCGGCCCAGCACGCATGCGGCTCGGCGAGCCCGGGTCTCCTGGGCACCGCGGCCTTCCACGGCTGGAGCTGCCGCGCACGCCGACGCGGCCGCGGCAACGAGGGCCTTCGAACCCACTGCTCGGATCTCCTCGGGGGTGGCGGGGATGAGCTTCGTTGCAGGCAGCCCGACCGTCTCGAGGCTGCTGGTGAGCGGCAGCCGTGGGAGCACCTCCCGCAGACGTAGCGAAATGCCTGGAGCCCACCGCGCGCCCACCAAGTCGAGCAGGCAGCTCCCGCTCCAGAGTGCGGGGTGACCCGCCAGCCCATGGTGTGCAGGCTGCCGCAGCACGTACCGGTGGGTCTCCAGCATGTGGTTCCGACCGTGAACCGTCCCGATGTAGACCGGCTTCAGGGGGACAGCGGCAAGCCGGCCCAGTGCGAGCTTCAGTGCCCGCGCCAGCACCCCGGCCCGCGCCCGACCGCAGAGCACGATGACGTGGACGTGGTCGTCCACAACGCAGAACTCCACCAACTCCCCGCGACAGACCCGCGCGATGGTAAGCACGGCTCGGCGCCGCAGCGCCTCGGTGGGGAAGATGGCGTGGCGGGTGCTGGAAGCGGTGGAGAGATGCCAGGGACGCATGCGAGGCTCCGGGGCGAGAGGCACCATGGAGCTTCGCAAGGGTCGTGCCGGCCGATAAGCGGCGTTCGAGGGTTCGAGAGCGTCGAAGTGTCGAAGGGATCGTCGAAAGTTCGACACCCCTGGTGCGATCAGCGCTTCTTCTTGCGACGGCGGGGTTTCTTGCGCTCGGAGCTGGCGGTGCGGGCGCCAGGCTTGGTTGAGACCTTGCGGAAGCCGGGGCGGGACTTGTTCAGGCGGCAGGCGATTGCGGCCAGGTGCTTCTGGAACCGCTGGCGCTTCCGATGGCCACTTGGATTTGTCGCCTGCCAGCATAGCCAGCACAGCTTCGACGTTTTCGATGGGCCCGCTCGCGCTGCGGTGCTCTCGGTACTCGGCCTGCAGCACGGCGTTGAGATGGTGGACGATGACCTTGACCAGCTCACGCGCTGCCTCGTGCCGGTCCTGGGTGCGAATTTGGTGCCGCGCCCGCGCGATGTCGCTGGGTAGCTCGGTCTCGAGTCGCCTCTCCAGGCCTTCTCTGGTGTCCGCGCCTTCCCGCGTCTCCGATCCCCAACGCCAGGCGTGTCGCTCGAGGATAGCGCACAGCGCGTGCAGCTCACGCGCGCTCCTGGTTGCCTCGGAGACGCCCGCGTCCTTCTCCTTCGGACACCCAGAGCCCTACGCTCGGGGACGGCTCCGAGCCTCCACGTTGGGCTCCGATACGGAGCCCAACGCCTGGGGACGGCTCCGAGCCTCCACGTTCGGCTCCGATACGGAGCCCCCGAGCTGCGCCCTCACCGCGTCAACAGCAGCGACACGCCGATCAGCGCCACGAAGGCCCCCAGCACCGGACGGGGCCGGAGCTTCTCACCCATGAACAGGGCCGCGAGGGGCAAGACGAAGATGGGGTCGGTGGCGCTCAAGATGGTGGCGATGGTGGCCGAGGTGTAGGCGAAGCTGGCCATGCTGAACCAGATGCCGATGAAGGTGCCGACGATGGCGGCCGCGGCCAGGGCGCCCAGCTGCTTGGGGGCGCGGAAGGGAGTGACCCAGGACCACAGCTGGCGGCGGAACAGGCCCAGCACGAACAGCCCTCCGGTGCCCGCCAGCAGGCGGATGCCTGTGGCCTCGAGGGGCTTGGTGCCTTCGACGCCCACCTTCGAGAGGATGGCGGCCACGGCGCAGGAGAGCACGGTGATCAGACCATAGACGATGCCCTCGCGCCAGGAACCTGTGTCCTCCTGATCCTGCGGCAGCCGCTCCCACATGGTCCAGGACACGCCGGCCACGGTGATGGCGGCACCCAGCCAGGCCTGGGCAACCAAGCGCTCCCCCAGCAGCGCGAAGGACATGATGGCCACCAGCACGGGGATCAGGGTGGTCATCAGCAGTGTGCGGCGGGGACCCAGGCGGCGCAGGGTGTCGAAGAAGACGGTGTCGCCCAAGGTGATGCCCACCAGACCCGATAGGGACAGGTAGATCCAGGCCTCGGTGGTGGTGCCCCGCAGGCCGGTGAAGCTCAGCACGAGGACCATGCAGATCAGGCCGATGATGCCTTTGCCGAAGTTCATGGCCAGCGACGAGACCGACTTGCCCAGCTTGCCGAACAGGATGCTGGCGGTGGCCCAGCACATCCCGGCCCCCAGGGCGAACAGGCCGCCGATCATGTGCTGGCTCGCGGTGTGCTCGTCCACGGGACCTCGGGGTTCGGGGGGCGCCACAGCTTATCGCGGTCGCCGAGCGCCGGTCCTGCGAACTGCAGCTGCGGGGGCTCAGACCACCAGCATCACCCCCAACACTCCCAGCACTACCGCCACACCTTGGCGAAAGCGGCGCTCGGGGATGGAGATGTGCAGGCGCTGGCCCAGCCACAGCCCCGCCAGGCCCGCGGGCAGGATGAACAGCACCGAGACCAGCACGGGCGCGGTGAACAGCCCCGCGGCGGCGTAGGTGGGAACCCGGCCGATGGACATCACCAGGAACAGCCCCAACAGGGTGGCCCGAAAAGCGGCTTTGTCGAGGCCCTGGAGCTGGAACCACAGGATCACCGGGGGCCCGCCGGTGCCGAACATGGCGCCCACGGTGCCCGCCACCAGGCCCACAAGGCTCCCCAGTGGGCCCGGCAGCCGGCGCGCAGGCAGCTCCGCCCGGACGCTGTCCCACAGCAGCCACGCGGCGAAGATCAACACCACGACGCCCAGGACCGTGATGGCCCAGGGCTTCTCGCCCACGACCTTCAGCAGCCACGTTCCCAGGGGCAGTCCCAGCAGCATGCCCGGCAGCAGCCAGCCGGCCTGGCGCAGGGAGATGACCCGCCGGTCCCGCCAGCTCACCCAGCCCTCGGTGGGCAGGTTCACCAGCAGCAGCAGGGGGACCAGTGCGGTGAGGTCGGGCAGGAACAGCGCCCCCAGCGACACGGCGATCAGCCCGGAGCCGAAGCCGTACAGCGAGTAGACCCCCTGGGCCAGCAGCATCACCGCGGCGGTCAGCAGCAAGGCCGACCAAGTGGGAAAGACGGTGAGGGGCAGCAGGTCCATGGGGCTGGCTATCCCAGCTCGACGCCCTCGCCCCCTTGCGGTGCCCGGGGGGCAGGGGAGGCTCGAACTGGAGTGCACGGTTGGGGGGGCGTGCCCTGTACTGAAGTGAAGGGCTGGGTAGGGGTGGGCGGGGACATATTTCTGTAAGCGGCTGAAATCACTCCATACCACTGCATTTTCTAGCGCTGGCACGCGGCTTGCTCCCATGTCGGGTGTCGCCGGAACAAACCCATCGGCACCACCCCAACCCCTCGGAGATTGACCATGACTTCCCGCAACGCCCTCGCCTCCCTCGCCCTCATCACCCTCGCCGCCAGCAGCCAGGCTGCCCTTGCCGACGATGCCTCCATCACCTGCACCAAGTGCGTGGACGGCACCTACACCAGCTTGCAGCTCATCGGCAGCCTGCAGCAGGACCGTGCCGGCGGCGAGACCCTGCAGCCCCTCGGCTTCCTGGCCACCCTGGACGACGGCTCGGTGGAGCTGGCCGATCTGGGCATCGACTTCACCGGCAGCGCGGTGGACTTCGAGTGGACCGTGGCCCCCGCTGACGCCTCCGCCTCCATGGCGGCGGTGGAGAGCGAGCTATCCAGCCGCGGCGCCGTGGTCGCGGTGAGCCTGATGGGCCAGGGTGGCTACGAGGAGCTCATCGGTGAGAACGGCAGCGGCACCGACTGGATGATCGGCCAGAACGGCACGGACTGGATGATCGGTCAGAATGGATCGAACTGGCTCATCGGCCAGAACGGCACGGACTGGCTCATCGGCAACAACGGCGAGATCAACCCCGACTTCCTGATGGGTCAGGACGGCATGATGGGCCAGAACGGCACGGTGCCCGTCCAGCCCCTCGGTGTGCTCGACGGCGACGACCTGCAGCCTGTGGCCGTGGAGCTCCAGGACGCCGCAGGCGTGGTTTTCACCCCGGTCATCGCCCGCAGCTGTCGCGCTACGGCGCTGGACCTGGGTACGGTCTGGGCCGACGGCGATGGCTACCTGAACCTGGACGCCACCTCGGTGGTGGACGCGGCCGGCGATGGCAGCTTCGAGGTGAGCACCGCCCTGCAGGCGGACGCCTGCTCCGGCCGGGGCTGCGACAGCACCAGCGGTTCCCGGGATGACCTGTACGAGTCCTACTACAGCACCCGCGGCTACTGACGCCCGATCCCACCTTCCCCGAGCCCGCGGTCAGGCGCCGCGGGCTCGAGTGATCCTACGCCCCCTTCCAGTGGGCCAGCACCCGCTCCAGGGCCTCGAGGCTGACGGACAGCGCCACACCCAGGATGGAGATCACCGCCAGCCCGGCGTACAGCTCGAGGATCACGTAGGTCTCCCACGAGGTCCAGATGCGGTAGCCGATGCCCGCATCCGCCGCGACCATCTCGGCGGCCACGATCAGGATGAGGCCGTAGCCCACCGCCAGCTTGAGCCCGGTGAAGATGGCGGGGAAGGCCGCGGGGATCACGATGTGGGTCAGCCGCCGCCAGGGCCTCACGTTGTAGACCCGGGCCACGTCGAAGTGGATGGCCGGGATCTGGCTCACCCCGCCGTAGGTGTTGATCAGCGCGAAGAAGAACACACCGATGGCCACCACTGCGACGTTCGAGGTCTCCCCCAGGCCGAAGATGATGAGCAGCAGGGGCAGCAGCGCGATCTTGGGGATGGGGTAGGTGAGCGCTACCAGCGGGCCCAGGGCCATGCGGGCCCAGGACGACAGGCCCATGGCCAGCCCGATGAGCACGCCGGGCAGGAACGCCACGGCCAGCCCCAGCCCGATGCGGCGCAGCGAGGCCAGGATGTCCACGATCAGGGCGTCTTCGCGGAACAGCCACACCAGGTGGACCAGGATCTTGGTTGGCAGGGGGAAGAAGCGGACGTCGAGCCACCCGCCGCGGCCGCAGATCTCCCAGATGGCCAGCAGGACCAGCGGGCTGGCCACGAACACTGCCGCCTTGCGCAGCTTGTGCCAGCGACCGGCCCTCATCCAATCCTCCCGCTGGCCTGGGAGCGCTCCTGCTCCTGGCGCAGGAGCCGGGTGACCTCCACCACGATCTGCTGGTACTCGGCGTTGGTGCGCAGCTCCACCACGTCGCGGGGGCGGGGGAACGGGCAGGCGATCTCCTGGACGAAGGGACCAGGCTCGCCGGGCATCACCAGCACCCGATCGCCCAGGGCGATGGCCTCGTTGATGTTGTGGCTGACGAAGACGATGGTCTGGCGCTGCTCGGCCCACAGCTCGAGGAGCAGATCCTGGAGCACGATGCGGTTCTGGTAGTCCAGGAACACGAAGGGCTCGTCCATCAGCAGCACCTGGGGCTGCACGCAGAACGCGCGCACCAGGGCCACCCGCTGGTTCATGCCGCCGGAGAGCTGGTAGGGGTAGAAGCGCCTGAAGCGCAGCAGGCCCACCCGCTCGAGCAAGCCCTCCACGATGCCTCTGTGCTGATCCCTTGGAACGGGGCTCTCCTGCAGCACGAAGTGCAGGTTGCCCTCTACCGTGAGCCACGGGAACAGGCCGTGTTGCTGGAAGACCATGGACTGTTCGGCGCCGGCCGCGCCGGGATCGAGCTGGCGCTCGATGTTGCCCCGAGTGGGGGTCTCGATGCCCGCTAGGCAGCGCAGCAGGGTGGTCTTGCCGCAGCCCGAGGGCCCCACCACACAGAGGAACTCACCGGGCCGGGCGTCCAACACGATGTCGGCAAAGGCCACCACGCGGTCCTCGCCGTCCTGGAAGACCTTCTCCAGATCCCGGACGGCGAGGCGCGAGGCGGGTACTGTCACGCGCTACTGGCTCTTGCGAACCTTCTTGCCCTTGCCTTGGTTGGGGCCCATGCCGGGCTTGCCTGCGCCTGGGCGCATTCCACCGGGGCTGACCACCTTCTTGGGGCCGGCGACGGGCTGGGCGGCGGGCTCGGGCTCTTCGGACTTGGGGGGCACGTAGGGGCCGAGCTTCTGGGCGGCCTTCTCGACGAAGCTCTCGTCGATCACCAGCGACATGTCCACCGGGGCCTTGACGTAGCCGTGCTCGGTGAGCCACTGGGCGTCGGCCGCCAGGGCGTCGGTGAACAACGAGCCGTCGGGCTTGAGGCCGACGGGCACCATCTGGCTGTACAGCTCGACTTCCTTGACCTTGGTCCACTTGGTCAGCAGCTCGACGGTCTCGTCGTAGTTGTGGCCGTGGAAGAAGGCGTCGTTGTAGTCGCGCAGGCCGCGCACGTAGGCGTTCATCCAGCCCTGGGCGACGTCCGGACGCTCCGTGATGAACTTCTCGGAGAAGAAGATGGCGGCGGACTGCTGGTTCTCGTAGACCACTTCGTCGCCGGCGATGCGGACGGCGATGCCCTCGGCCACGGCCTTGGCCACGTGGGGCTCGATCTGCACGGTGGCGTCCAGGCCGCCGTTGGCCAGGGCGGGGAGGAAGCCGGAGTAGGGCAGGTGCACGATCTCGATGTCGTCGAGGGTCAGGCCGTAGTGCTGGGCCCAGCGCTCGGTGACGATCTCCTGGGACACGCCGGGGGCGGTGGTGCCCATCTTCATGCCCTTCTTCAATGCGAACTTGGACACGTCGCCGTCGGGCACGTGCTGGGTGGCGGCGATGAGGGCCAGGTAGCCGCAGTCCTTCATGACCGTGCCCTTGTCGGCCACGATGCGCAGGCCGTGGCCGTCGTTGAAGGCGTTGTACAGACCCGCGCTGATGTTGCCGCCGCCTACGTCGAGGTCGCCCTTGACCAGGGAGGGCAGCAGCTCGGCACCGGAGGAGGCGAAGGTGGTGGTGTCGGCCTCGATGCCTTCCTCCTCGAAGTAGCCGCGCTCGATGGCGATGAAGATGCCCGCGCTGGACAGCACGGGGGAGGCGCCGATGGTGACCTTCTGCAGGGCAGCGGGCCCGGGGGTGGGCTCGGGGGCCGGCTCGGCAGGCGCGGGAGCCTCTGGGGTGCTGCATGCGCCGAGGGCCAGCAGGCCAGCGATCATCAGGAAGCGGGAGGTCATGTTCACTCCGTGTTCAGTGGGGGACAAAGGCCGTTGCACTATCGCATCAGACCGCGGGCGGCTCGGCTCTCACACCGAGCTTGCGCATCCTGCGCCAGAGGGTGGTGCGGTGAATGCCCAGCTGGCGGGCGGTCCGGCCGATCTCGAAGTCGTTGCGGGCCAGGGCCTGGCGTAGGAAGCGCGCTTCGAGCTCCGCGAGGGTGAGGGCCTCCTCCACCGGGCCGTGATCGGTGGACGCCCTGCGCAGGCGCTCGGGCAGGTGGGCGGGGCGGATGGTGTCGCCGTCGCAGAGCACCGAGGCGTGCTCGAGGATGTTCTCGAGCTCCCGCACGTTCCCCGGGAAGTCGTGGGTCAGCAGCAGATCGACGGAGGCCTCGGACAGCCGGCCGGGGGGGCGATCGTCGCGGCGGGCAAGCCGCTCGAGGAAGTGATCGGCCAGCAGGGGGATGTCCTCGCGGCGACGGCGCAGGGGTGGGATGCGCAGGCGCACGATGTCCAGGCGGAAGAACAGGTCCTGGCGGAACTCACCCGCGGCCACCAGCGAGTCCATGTCGCGGTGGGTGGCGGCGACCACCCGCAGGTCGACCTTGTGGGTGCGGGTGGAGCCCAGCGGGGTGTACTCGCCTTCCTGCAGCACCCGCAGGAGCTTCACCTGCATGGCGGGGGAGATGTCGCCGATCTCGTCCAGGAACAGGGT
>CAZHIK010000094.1:0-14736 GCA_964532635.1 uncultured Enterobacterales bacterium | reverse complement strand
GGTCGGCCTGCGGCCGAGTACCTTCGGGCCTCCGGCCCTCCGGGCTGGCTCCGCGCTCGTCCATCAGGGCCTGGTCGGCGCTGTTCTTCAACCGCCTGCGCGCGCGACGACGAGAGGTGCTCTTCTCGCGGCGGAGCTTCTTGGTGTTGCTCATGGCTTCACCATGAACAGGGGCACGGTACACTGGTCGCTACGGGTTCCCGTCCGCCGGTCTGCGAGCCAGACCCAGCTAACGACCTCGCGGCCATCGAGCGTCATCTGCCAGTCGACGGAGACTTCTCCGTCTCGCTCCATCTCCACCAGCAACAAGGCTGTCTCATCCTCGGACCATGGGACGCCTGAGAGCCCGCGGAAGCAGTACCGGTTCAGGTCCTCCGCCGACGCATCGGCCGTGTGATCGCGCTCGGTGAGGAGCAGGAGTACTGCCCGTCGGTGCGCCTCCTTGGCGGTCATGGAGCTCCATGAGCGACGCATGTCGCTGATCCGTCCACGGAGCGTTCGCTTCTTACTGCACATCGGTGCCACCATCTGTCTGGCGAGACCCACGTCCGATCGTGGGCGCTCCTCGCGGCCCTGCGCAGGCCTCACCGATGAGTGGGGGGGCGTGGTCGTCGAGCCACTTGAGCGCTCGCTCTACGGTCTTCCTCGCGTAGGAGAGGTCCCTGGTCCGCCGCCTTGGCCTCCACAGGAGGGTGTCAGCCAGCATGTCGGCTGTCACTGCGGTCTCACACCTTCGTGCCAGGTGGAGGACCAGGGACATGTCGTAGCCACTGTCGGAGGTGTCGCCGCGCGTCTTGCCTCGGCCATCGAAGAGGTCGCGAGCCACTGGGTCCTCGTCAAGGATCCTCGCAATGGGTGGTGGGATCGCCTGCGATGATCGGACCAGGGGCTCGCGGGCGGTGACCACCCGCGAGCCTGGGTCCGAGACGGGGAGACGATCGCGGCTAGGCGCGAACTTGGTCGCGGCGCTGCGGAGGTCCGCGGCGTCGTATGTTAGATCTCCGCGGAACCTGGTGATGCGCACCATCTTGTGCTGCTCTGCCACCTTGAGGTTCCAGGAGCCCGGTGCGCGCAACATCCTGCCAGCGTCCCAGGTGGAGTCGGTCGATCCCAGGGCGTCAGCGACGGCCTTGTTGGCGGCTACGACGGTGGCGGGTTCGGTCGGCTCGTCCAGGTACCAGTACAGGTGGTAGCCCCAGCCCGAGTCCACGATGGTCGATGGCGGCAGTCCCAGGAGGGAGAGCTTGCGCCTGAGGCGCTGCTGCCCGAGCGTACGCCGCCGAGCGAGCTCCTCGACCGACGTGGGTGTGGCCGAGCCTGGCTGAGCTTCCATCGCATAGAGGTCGGCGTCGAACCACACCGCTCGGCCAGGCAGATAGCCTCTCCGACCGCGTGCGCGGTCGGGCGTCCTGGGCAGCACCCCGACGGCGATCATCAGACAGAGGCGCAAGGCCCTGACGACCTGAGATGGTAAGCCCGCGACGAGCTCGGTCGGCCCGTCGCGGGTGAACCTCCTTGCCGGTCGTGTAGGGCTCTTCCTTCGCCGTCCACCATCGATCAGAGGCTTGCCCTCTGGAGCCTCGAGGATCTCGATCACACCGTCCACGCCATCGTACAGGCGCTCGTAGTGAGCCTTGGTGGCAGGGGATATCTCGGGTGTGTGGCGCTGACGCACTTGTACCCTCGACCGGATGGTGGACGTTGTGGAAACGCAGTTTGTAGCGTGCGCTATGGTGGCACTGTTCTCTCCGTGTGCCGAAGAGCGAGTTCGGCCATCAATATACCACGCCAAACGGGCACGGGCGGCGAAAAGTGGCGTACCGCCAAAAGTATGAACGGCCCCTACTGCCAGTGGCAGGTGTTGTGTTGCCTCTACAGGACCCGTCGCCACTCACAGTAGCGACCGTGAAGCATCGCACAACAGGGCAGCGTCGCGCTCCCTATGGATTATTGGCGAACAACTACGGGAACGCCAAACCTACCTTCCGATAGCCACCGCTTCGCCCCCTCCACATCCAGCATCGCGCCCCGCAGGAACTCCTGCTCCGCCCAGCCCGGCAGACAGGCCTGGAACTGGGAGAGCAGATGCTGCCGGCTCTCGGGATCGAAGGTCGCCCAGGTCTCGAAAGAGGGCCATTCGCCCTCGCGCAGGTCCCTCACCGCCGCCGCCACCTGGGTCGCGACGCCTGCGTCCTCGGTCTTGATGCGCACCGACAGGTTCGAGCGCGCCACGGCAAGCTTGAGTCGATGCTCCAGCAGGCGGGCGAGCACCTCGTTGATCCTGGCCCCGGCGAAGGTGTGCCAGACGACCTTGTCGCCCCGATGCTCGATGGGCCTTCGTTCAGCACTCAGGTCCAGGTGCTCCACGAGCTTCCTGGCGTGGTTCAGCCAGGTCGAGCAGGTGCTGTCCATGCCCTCGGGCACCTCGACGCTGAGCAACATGTCGAGAATCCCCTCGCAGACCTTGCGTCCATAGGCCTTGGTGCGACCGCTCCAGAGCGGCACCAGGCCATCGGCAGCCGGGATCACTCGGATGCTGCGACGCTTCAGGTCCATCTCCACGACCTGCCAAGCCTTGCCAGCGAGCCGGAAGGCCTTGCGCTGGCCAGAGAGCTGCAGCGCGAACCAGGTCTGAAGGCTACCGATCTCCTGGTTCCCATAGAGCACGCGGCAGGACTCGGGGGAGTCGAACACGGCGTACAACTTGAAGAAATGCCTGGCGCCGAACTCCTTCTCGCCACGCAGCCCCATGACGAGGGCTCCGTCCACCTCGTCCAGGTAGCCATTGGCGAGCAGGTGCTGGGTGAGCAACAGGGTCGCGTTGTCATCGAAACCGGCGAAGGATGGCACGAAGCGCAGCCGGGCGATCAGCTCCAGACGGGTCACCCCGCCGGTCTCGAGCACGTTCGCAAAGACCTGGTGGACGAGCACGGTCCAACTGCGGATGCTCGGCTCGACCGCCTCGACCCAGCCCTCGCGGAACAAGCCACTCAGCGCGAGGGCCAGCAGCAGATCCTCGGGCCCACCACAGAGAAAGCTCATGGTGGGGCGCGTGCCTGCACGACGCCCCGTGCGGCCGAGACGCTGGGCCAGGGACGAGACCGTGGCTGGGGCATCCAGCTGAAAGACGTGATCCAGATCTCCGATGTCGATGCCCAGCTCGAGACTGGACGTAGCGACGATGGCGGCATCCCGTCGCAATTCGAAGGCTTGCTCGGCTTCTGCGCGCGCCTGGCGGCTGACCGAGGAGTGGTGGACCCAGGTGGGGATGCCCGCGCTCGTCAGGGTCTTGCCCAGGCGCTCGGACTCGGCGCGGCTCTGGCAGAACACGAGCTTCTTCTGTCCGTGCCCGAGCTGGCGCAGAACCTGGCCCGCCTCGACCTCGCTTCGACGTGGCCTGTAGCGTAGCTTCGGAGCCACAGGCTCCATGGGTGGGCGCACGACGACGGGCTCGTCCTTGGCGTCCGCGCCCTGCAGCCACGCGGCGAGGGCCTCGGGATCCCCCACGGTCGCCGAGAGGCCGATCCGCTGCACGTGGCGGCCCGCTCGGCGCTGGAGCCGGTCAAGGATGGCCACGAGGTGGGCTCCGCGGGCGTCCGAGGCGAACGCGTGGACCTCGTCAATGACAGCCACACGGACCCGGGACAGGAAGGTCTCGGCGTCGTCGCTGGGGCTGATGAGCATGACCTCGAGGGACTCGGGGGTGATCATCAGCACGTGCGGGGGCTCCTGCCTCGCCTGCTTCTTTTTGCGTGAGGCCACATCGCCGTGCCAGACGGCCACGCCCAACCCGAGGCTGCGCGCCATGCGCTCGATGCGAGGCTCCTGGTTGTTGAGCAGAGCCTTGAGCGGGCAGACATACAGGACCGGCACCGGCTCCCAGCGCTCGGCCAGGATGCGGCTCAGCACCGGCAGCATCGCGGCCTCGGTCTTGCCCCCAGCGGTGGGAGCCAGCACCACGGCATCGCGTCCGGTCAGCACCGGCTCGATGGTCATCTCCTGGACCGGCCTCAGCGCCGGGAAGCGCATGACCTCGGTGACCAGGTAGCGAACCGACGGATGGAGATCTGCGAAGCCCATGGATACGTCCCCTCGCTACAGGTCCAGCTCCATGGGGAGCTCGGCTTCCTCGGCCTCGCGGAGATCCTGTCCCTCGAGGATGGCACGCTCCTGGATGTCCAGCGGCACGTCGCCGCCAGAGCTGTCGAAGCTGTAGTGGGTGAAGGGGTCGTAGGTCGCGTGTTGGCGCAGGCGACCGAGCACGCCGATCAGCTCGCGCAGGAAGCGGCGAGGGGTGACCTCCACTTTGCCGCCGAAGGCCTGGGCCAGGGCGCCGGCGAGGTGGACGACCAGAACATCGCTGGCCCGCGCTCCGATCTCGGGATGCAGCGTGGTGTAGATGTCGCGGACCTGTAGGCCCACGCGCTCGAGGCGCTGTTGGTCGAAGGAGGGGAGGCGAAGCTGGATGGCGTCCATGTCGGGGAAGGGGCCGTCGTCCAGGCGCCCGATGCGCTGCTCAAGTGGCTCGAGCAGGGGCACTCCACGCGGGGAGTCGTAGAACGAGGTGGTGCCCGCGACGACCAGCAGCACGCCCGGGAGCTGACCAGCGTCCAGGGCCCCCATCCAGTTCTGCAGGGTCTGTAGGCCGGCCTGCCGCATGTCGGTCCGGGGCACCTTGACGAGCCGTTCGACCTCGTCCACGAGCACCACGAGGCCACGGTATCCGCACTGCTGCACCAGCTGGGAGAGACCGCGGAGCATGGCCAGGGCATCCTGCTGGCCGACCTTTCCGATCAGGTGTGCGGTGCGCTTGGCGGTGGCGGCGACCTTCTCGTCGCCCGAGAGCCACTGCAGCAGTCCCCGGGCCACGTCGTGCTCTCCAGCCAGGGTGGCGCGGGCGTAGCCAGCAAGGGCCTGGGCCATGGCGGGCGCGGCGTCGGCGATGGGGCCGAGCATGGTGCGGACCTCGTCGGCGACAGCATCGGGGAACGCTGGGTCGTCGTCCGGGATACCTCGCCCGAGATCGGGGTCGACCACACGCTCGCTGACCTCGAAGAGCCAGTGCTCCAGCAGATCCCGGAGCGCACCGTCGGGCTTCGTGCCCAGGCCGAGGCCTGCGGCGACCTGCTGGTAGATGGCCGCTGGCTTGTGTAGTGGGACTTCCGGGTAGCTGACGCGCACATAGGCTGCGGCGTAGTTCTTCGACCGGGCCCTGGCCGCCAAGAACCGTAGGAAGAAGGTCTTGCCCGCGCCATACTCGCCTCGGAGGAAGCGGTAGCGACCTCTGCGGTCTGCGACGCGCTCCAATTCGCGGTCCAAGGCGTCGACCTGGGCGTCGATGCCGGTGGCGTAGTGTTCGAGGCCTTCCTGGGGGACTTCGCCCGCGCGGAGGCTCTCGATGATGATGTCGGCGGTGCGGGGTTCGAGGTTCATCAGCCTTCCTTAGCGGCTCACCACCGGCCCCACCCACACCAGCACGACCTCCGCGCCCTCGCCCTCGACCATGATGGGCTCGCCGAGGCCGGAGCGGCGGCAGGTGGCGTTGATGGCGCGGACCATCCCGGCCATGCGCGCTGCGCTGATGCTGGGCACCTGGGCGGAGGCCTGCGCCACGCTGAGCCGGCCGTGGTGGGCCAGGGCTTCGAGCAGCGCCAGCCGAGACGGCACGTGCTCGAACTGGGCTTGCAGCGCCGGTGTCAGGCCGCGGGCTTCGACCGGGCTTGTCGGTGTCGGCTCTCGCGAGGTGGCCGGCTCGGGTGGCGCCCCTCGCTCGGTTCCGCCCGACGCTGCCTCGCCCGACCACCACCCCGGCGCCTGGGGCCGACCGTGACCAGCCCCCAGGAACGCCAGCGGCACCAACATCTCCTCCAGACCCACACCACCGTGGTAGCCACGGCGCTGTTGGCCAGCGTAGGCCCCCACATGGTGAAGCAGGGTCAGGGGACCGCCGGGGATTCCAGAACCATCCATGACGACGGCCCCCTCCAGATCCTCCGCGCCCTGCCGGTAGCGATGCGGCCCCCGGCTGGCGACCTTGCGCTCGCTGGACCAGTGGGGCGTGTGGCCGTGGTCGGCGGTGACCAGGACCACCCAGCCCTGCTCCACTGCGGCGCGCAGCGCTTCGGGCAGCACGGCGCCGAGATCGGCGGGCCGCCATGGGCCCAGGGCAGTGGTCTCGTGGCTGGCCAGGGCGTCGTCCACGCTGTTGAAGACCGCGGCGACCAGGCCACGCTCGGTGTTGGACAGCGCCTGGAGCATCGCGGCCCCGCCGTCCTGCAGGTCGCCCTTGAGGAACAGGTGGCGGGGGCTGGGCAGGGATCGGTTGCGCTCGAAGGCGGTGCGGTCGCTGCTGGCGTTGGCGGCCTCGGCCTCGGGCTGGTCCAGGGCGGGGTTGTCGGGGATCTCGCCCGCGAAGATGGCCCGGCGCGCGTGGCCCGTGACGGTGGGGATCAGGCTCAGGGCCGCGCGCATGGGCTGGGTGCGGGCGAGGCTCTCGGAGAAGGCATCGCCGGTCAACTGGGGCAGGGCCAGGCCCACGCCCGCGGGGAGCTGCTCGGCCAGCTCGAGGAAGATGGACAGGTCGCAGCCGTCGAGCACCACCAGGAAGAGCCGGTCCACCTGGCGCATCAGGGGGCCGACGATGGAGCCGGCCAGGGCCGAAACCGGGAGCAGGCCGCGGACATCGCTGGCGAAGGCCGCGCGGGGCCAGTGGACCCGAACCGCTTCGGCGAAGTCCCGGTTCAGTGCGTCTCGCTGCTCGAGGTAGCGCGTCAGCACCTGCTGGCCGGCCTGGGCCAGCTCGCCGCTGACCGGGGCCAGGGCACGGCGCAGATCCCTCGCGGCCCTGTCAGCCCAGGCGACCTGGTCGAGGCCCAGCGTGGCCCAGGTCTCGAGCCCACCTGCGGTGGGTGGAGGCTGGAGGGCGGGCAGGGCGCGCGCCAGGCGACAGGTGGCGTGCACGGCGTCGAAGGCCTCCTGGTAGCGCAGCTTGTGCCAGCTTCCGGCCAGCAGCTGCAGCTCTCGTTCGCTGGCGGGCTGGCCCTGCGCCGCGCGGCGGGCGAGGTCGCTAAGGGCTACCTCCATGGCCGAGCGGAGCATCAGGAAGCTGGCGGGCTGGGCGCTGCGCAGGCGGTGGAAGGCCTGCTCGGCGGGGGCGAGCGCGCGCTCGAGGGTCTCGGGGTCGCGCTCCAGCAGGACGCGGGCGGCACCCTGGGCCAGGTTGGCGAGGGCTCGCCAGGCTTGGTCTTCCCGAGTGGCTTCGCCGGCCGGCCCGGGCGGTCGCTGGGTCCAGGGCGGACAGGCTCGGCGTCCTTCGGCGCTGGCGATCAGTGCTCCGGTCCAGATCAGGTCCTGCAGACTGTCTTGCTCAAGGGCCAGAGCCAGCCAGGCTCCCTCCAGCCCGTGGGCCTGCGTGACCGAGGCGCCCAGCAGCGCGCGGACCTCTGGGCCGGCGGGCGGCTGCAGCAGCCAGCGAGCCAGCAGCTCGCCGGGGTTGGCACGGTCGGGGCGCTCGTCCTCGCCGTGGAGCACGGCCATGGCCATGGCGCGGACGTCCTCGGGCCGCACGGTCTGGCCCAGGGTCCAGCGGCGGGTGGTGCGCTGCAGCTCGGGCAGCATGCGCCAGACCACCTGCTCGAGGTCGTCGTCGTGCAACGGAGCGCAGTAGCGGTTGGCCAGGGCTGCCACGACGTCCTGGGCACGCAGCTCGATGGTGCGCTGCAGGTGGGCGCGAGCGCGAACGTCGGGCGGGACGACCTCCATGCGGCTGTCGGGGACCGTGGCGATCAGCGGGAGATCGCCGTCTTCGGGCAGCGCGTCCCGTAGGCCTAGCTCACCCTTGACCCTGCGGAAGCACCAGTGCCGGCCTCCGAAGGCGAAGCGGGTGGCATCCAGCGGCAGCACCTCGGGGCGGTCCATGAGCAGCACCACGTCGCTGGCCACGGGCCGCTGGCTCTCCAACCGGCGTAGCAACCAGTCCAGGACCGCGGTGTGGAGCTGCTCGGGGCTCACGGCTTCCGCTCCAGGGTGACGACCACGTCGTAGCAGCCTTCGCCGAGCTCGCGGATCAGCTCTTGGGCCAGGCTCTGGGCGCGAGCCGCGACCTCGCCGTGGGAGACGCCTGTGGCGCTGGCTTGCTTGTGGCCTGGACCTCGGGGTGGCGACTCCGGAGGGCGTGGCGGTGGCCGGTTGATGTCGGGCGGCCGCTCACGCAGCCGCGCACTGATGTCTCGGAAGGCCTTGTCCGCGCGCGTCCTCCAACGGGGCCACTCGCGGGCCAGGCTGGTGGTCACCGGGTCGGTGAGCAGGTTGCGGAGCTGTGTGAGGACACCCTTCTCCTCCTCGGTGCCGTGGTCACGGATCAAGACCACGGCGTTCTCACGGCCACCAAACTCACCTGCTGCGCGCGCTTCGGCCTCGGCTTCGACGATGCAGGCGGTGCGGACTGCACGTTCGCTCGGTTCGCCTTGGAGCAGGGCGGCCAGCTTGCGCATGCGGTCGGCGTTGGAGCCTTCGGCCAGCAGCGCCGAGAGCCGGGCGCGTGCCTCGTCCACGGCCTTGGCGCGTGCGCTGTCCTCGGCGGTGGCGTCCACCCAGCCCAGCAGCTTGAGCAGCTTGCGGGACAGTGTGTCGAGGTGGCCTCGTGTGCGGCGGGCCGCGGTGACGGCTTCGCGGGCCAGCTTGGCCTGCTCGGGCGATGAGGGTAGCTCGCGGCGCCCGGTGATGTTCAGCAGCAGTCGCGCGGCCTCGCGGGCGGTGTCCCAGGTGGGCGGGTCCACCACGTCGTCCTTGCGCAGCAGGAAGTCCTGGCGGCGCAGGGCGGACAGCCCCTCGATGGTCAAGCCTTGGCCGCCAGCCACGGCCTCGTAGCCGCGCACCTGTAGCAGGTAGTAGACGAAGACGTCAGCGACCTCGCGGGTCAGGCCGAAGCCGACACTCCCCTCGGCCATCAGCTCGCGGCGTAGCTCGCTGGCTCGAAAGCTGCTCCGGTCTTGAGACCACTCAAGCACACGGCGCAAGATAGAACCGTCCTCACGGGGGCTGACCGAGGACTCGCCGGGGTGTACCAGCTCGAGCTTGTGGGCCACGTCGTCCACCAGGCGGCGATCAGCGGGCCGGATCTCCACTGGCTGGCCGGTGAGCGAGGCGCGCACCACCCACTCCATCACCGTGTCCAGATCGGTGGGGCGCACCAGGCGGGGGAAGCGCGGATGCCGCTTGTAGCGTACGTCCAGGATGCGCGTGGCGATGGCGGTGACTGTGTCGCGGCGATCGGCGCTGGCCAGGTCTAGGCGGATGCCATCGGTCATCCCCATGAGCATGCCCTGGTCGAAGTAGACCCGGCGGATGGCCCGGCGCAGCAGCTCCTTCTGGCTGTCCTGGAAGGTCTCGAGCTTCTGCAGCGCGCGGGGTACGTCGCTGACCTTGAAGCGCGGGTCCAGGTAGGCCCGCTGGTTGGCGCGTACAAGCTCGATGGCGGCGGCGACTTCCAGCGCCTTCTGCTCGGAGGTGTCCAGGTGCTCGGGCAACCAGGCCGCGGTGTACTGTCGTCGTCGGCCACGGGCCCGCTGCAGGGTGTCCACGTCGTCGTCGCGGCTGCGGCCGGGCTCCTCGTCGAAGGGGTAGTCCACCAGGATCAGGAAGGCGTCCTTGTCGGGATCGAAGTCGTTGCGTGTGCCCGCGTAGGGCAGGGTGCGCACGTTGCAGACCCGCAGGCGCCCCTTCCTCTTGGTGCCGCGCCATGTCAGGGTCAGGGCGGCATCGCGGCTGTCGCGCAGGCGCAGGCCCAGCTCTTCGTCCAGTAGCTGCAGCATCAGGGCGAAGCGGTCGTTGTGGCGCACGTGCTGGGCGGCCTCGTCCAGTACCTCGCGCACGTCCACGCTCTCGGTGTCCACAGCCACCACGGCCTGACCGCCCTGGCCCGTGATGCGCACCAGCTCCGAGCGCGCGGCCAGGGTTTCGAGCATGCGGGAGACCCGGGCCACGCCGGCGCGTTCGCTGACTGCGCGGATGTCGGCCATGTTCAGCCGGATCAGGTTCTGTACCGTTATGGACTGGGCCAGGCTGCGGCCCCCGGCAAAGAAGGCGCGGTGGGACTCCTGGCAGAGCAGCACGCTCTTGACCAGCTGGTCCACCTGATGGCAGCGGCGCAGGCTGGCGGCGTCGCCGTCGGAGCGCTCGGCGCAGCGGGAGCAGCCCAGGGTGGGATCCTGGGCGCAGGGGTGGTCGGAGGAGAGGCCCGACAACTCCTTGATCACCGGCAGTAGCTGGTCGTGCACCTCGGCGGTCTGCACCAGCTTCTGGCTGGCTGGGCTGCGCACGTTCTGCTTGAGCGCGGTGCGGTTCTCGCCGGTGAAGATGGCATCGAACAAGGTGCCCATGGGCACGAACTGGCCCACCTCCAGGTCTGGCAGGTAGCGCACCAGCAGGGCGTAAAGCACCTGGACCGCCGTGCGCGAGCGGGAGAAGGCTTGGGTCACGTCCATCAGCGCCCGGATCAGGGCCGGGTGGTAGGGGTAGAGCGCGCGCACCTGGTCGGGGGCCACGTCGGCGGCCAGGGTGGTCAGGGCGTCGCGGTGGCGCTGCATGACCCGCTCGATCTCGGCGTCGAGCACGCGCTTGGCCTCATCGTTCCTGCGGCGCAGCACACGGCGCTCGCAGACCTCGTACAGGTCGGTGTCCTCGAGCAGGATGGGGGGCTCGAAGCGGTTGGCCACGAAGCGCAGGTGCTCGCGGAAGCTCTGCTCGGTCAGATCCTGGGGGCAGGTCTCGGCGATGTCGCGCTGGATGGCCACGGAGACGAAGAAGGGCAGGGCCCGGTTGGCGTTGCCGTCGTGGTCTACAAGGGCGCTGAGGTGGTTGATCTCTCGCATGTACTGGTCGCGGCGGCGGCCGCGAATCCAGATGATCAGCTCGTCGATGAACCAGGCGATGGCGCCGTAGCCGTGTTCGCGGGCGTGACGGCTGATGGCCTCGAAGCCGTCCCGCGGGTCCATCCACAGCTCTTCGGGGGAGATGGGCTCCTCTCCATGGTTGCGCCAGGTGAGCAACCGGGCGGCCAGATCCTGTTGCGCTGCGAGCCCGCCGTTGCGGTTGCGCTCGAAGAACTGGAGCGAGGGCAAGACCCCGTCGCGTCGCAGCAGTTCGATCATGGCGTCCATGCCGCCCATGCGCTCGGCGTCGCGGTCGATGAGGTCGAAGATCTTGTCGTGGTCTGATAGCTCGAGTTCGGGGACATCGGAGGGCAGGGCCCCGTTGTAGGCTTGGTACAGGGCGCTGGCCAGACTGTGCACCTTGTCCATCATGTGGACGTTCACGATAAGGATCTTGCGTTCATCCAGCCAGGGGTGTTTCTGTCGCAGCTCGCGCAGGCGCGGATCGCCTACCTCGTAGACCGCCTCATTCCGTGCTAGCATGGCACCCAACACCTGCATCAGGTGGCTCTTGCCGGAACCGAAGGAGCCGTGCAGGAAGCGGCCAACGTCCTTACCCTGTGCCAAGCGTTGACCGACCACGCCGAGCATATCATCGACCTGGGTGTACACGTTCCGAGGCAGTACGTAGGTCGCCAGGGACTCGCGAGTCGGCTTCGTGACACGGACGATGAAAGCGTCGGTGGAGACGTCGGTGGGCAGGACCAGGTGGTCGGCGATGCGCATCATGCCCCTCCTAGTTCGTGAACAGCTGGGTCTGACCGACCGCGGCGAAGCGGCGGCTGGTGCGGTCGGGCTTGGCGGTGCCCTGGGCGGCCAGGGACTCGAGGACGTGCAGCGCACGCTCGGGGGTAAGGCCAGCGGCCTCGGCCACTTGCTCAGGGGTCAGGCCGGTTTTGGCCTTGGCGCCTTGGAGCAGCTCCAGCACGCGGGCGCGCTCCTCGGGGGTGGGCTCGGCGTGGACGGTGGCCTGGGTGGGGGCGGCGCCGGGGAGCGGGTCGCCGGGATGGTAGCCCTGGGCAACCAGGGCCTGCCAGCGCTCGACCACGGCGCAGGGGCAGTTGGTCTGGCCGCAGATGTCCTCGGCCAGGAAGCGCAGGTCCTCGTGGTCCTGGGGATCGCCCCAGCGGCGGGCGTCGTCCAGGCTGTGCCACAGGCCCAGGGTGGGGCCGCAGCGGCGTGGGTCCTGGGCGCTGGGCCGGGCGAGCAGGGGCTCCTCGGCGTGGTTCTCGGCCAGCTCGTAGGCCGCGGCCTGGGCCTTGGCCCGCTGCACGTCGCGCCAGCCGTTCCAGCCGTAGCGGACCGGGTCGAGGTCCAGGAAGGCGACGAAGCGCTCGCGGGGCACGTTGAGCTTGCCGCGCACCTGGTAGTAGGCGGCCTTGTCGAAGTCGCCCTTGCCGAACTTGGGGGGCACGGGGATGGCCTCGAGTGGCTTGCCCGTCTCGGGGTCGGTGAGGCGCAGGGGGCCGCGGGTAGTGGGGTCCTGGGTCTCCCAGGCGTCCTCCTGGTCCTGCAGGGCCCAGGTGCGCTGCCACTGGGCCAGGGTGCGCAGGCCCTCGGGGCTGTAGGTGCGCCAGGGATGGTCAGGCAAGGCGTTGGCTTTGAGCAGGCGCTCGCAGAGGGCCTCGAGGTCGAAGTCCGAGGTGGAGAGGTAGATCCCGGCCACGGCCAGGACGCGGGGATCGGCGCGCCAGGCTCCGGCGATCTCCTCGAGGCGCCAGGGTCTGGGCTCGGCCAGGGCGCCGCCGGGAGCGAAGAGGGCCTCGAGGCGGTCCAGCAGCCAGGCCTCGGCGGCCTTCTCGGTCTCCTTAGGGAAGTCCACCGGCTGCCAGCGGCGCTTGTAGGTGGGGGTCTCGAGCAGGGCGATGTTCTTGTCGCTGGCGATCAGGGCCAGGCGCTGCTCGATCATGGCGCGCTGGGGGCCCTGATAGCGGTCGGGAATCTCGGTGACGGGTTGGCGGTCGTGGCGCTCGAAGTAGCGAGTGTCGGCCTCGCCCGCGGCCATCTTGCTGGCCAGGGCGATCTCGAAGGGGCGGTGGCCGGGTTCGAGGTGCGGGACGGCCTCGGGGTCGGCCAGGTCCACGGCCTGGAGCAGGCCATAGGAGCGGTAGGTGAGCCAGTCCAGCTCTTCCTGCAGAGCGACCAAAGTGGCGGTGAGGGTCTGGTGCTCGCTGTGGGCGGTGGTCAGGCTGGTGGGGAGGGTCGCGGCGGTCCAGGTGTCGGAGGCCAGGACCGCGGAGGGGAGACAGGCGGCGCGCTGCTGGGCGAGGGCGTCGAGCTGGCGGGCTAGGGCGACCCGGTGGTCTCGGTCGCGGGTGGTGAGGGGGGCCTTCTTGAGCTTGGTGCTGTCGCGCTGGTAGAACTGCTCCCAGTGCTCGGACTTTATGCCCTCGCCGACGCCTTGGGTGCCCTTGCAGTGGAAGACCTGGCGTCCCCAGAAGTCGAGGGTGCTGCTGTTCAGCAGGCCGAGCAGGTCGAGGTGGTCGTCTTCGGTGGCTGTGGCCGGGAGCTTGATGACGGGGGCTGTACGGTTGAAGACCTTGCCGCCTCGGTCTAAGACGAAATGGTTGTGGGTGGCGACTTCACCGAAGGTGATGGTGAGAGCTGTCTGGTGCTTCGCGGTCGTAAATTGGTGCCATTCAAACCAGCACCTCCCATCGGTTCGATATGTCCCCCTGGAGAATGTAGCTCTCGCAAACAACACCGCCCGCCAGTTCCAGAGCTCCTCCATGATGGCTGCTCCTTCGGATGGAGACAGCAGTGCGAGCTCCGGGCCATAAGGAAAGAGGACTTCATCGAGATCTGCGATTGTGTAGTCCCTGACAGCTTCGCCAACACAGACCTTCCGTAGGTGGTCCTTGTGAACCACGGTTCGTTTCGCTGCTTGTGCCTCGATCAAGAACAGAGGATCAGCGTTGGTCTGGAAGGAGTATCCAAAGTCGGATGCGACGCTGTTGAGACGGGACTCTGACCGCGCGAGCACGGCCACAACATCTCTCGCCTTGCCGCCCTGAAGGCTCCATGGATGTCTGCCAAGGTGCTCTCTGGATAGAGACACGACCGATACAAAGTCATTCTCAAACCCAACCTCGTTGGAGTGGTCGGCAATGCTGCGCCAGACAAGGCCTTTCTCGGGGGGCTTGGGCTTCGACGGCTCTCCACGGATGCCGAGCACGGCGCATACCATGTCGGAACCAGGCCGCTGGTTTCGCCCACATAGAATCACCGTGGGTGTGCCATGTCCGGGAATGAAGGCCCCTTGGGTGTCGATCACATGGGTCAGGTCGAAACGTGGAAGTACCTCTTCCACTAGGTTGCGACCGAACACTCGCTTCATGAACGAGTTCGCCGTGATCATACTCGTGAAGCCGCCTGGCACCAGCAACCTGAAGAAGCGCTCCGTGAATGGCGCAGACAGTGCGTAGGAGCGGTAGCACGATTCCGGCCAGAACAGCCTGTACTCGTCCCTCTTCTTGGGATCCTTCGGCGTGATGTACGGCGGATTCCCCACCGTCACATGGAAGTCGCGCCCAAAGAACGCCGCATTCCGCTCCCGCTCCTCCGCGGTCCCGTAGCTCGCGATCCGATCCCCCACCGGCCCTCGCAGCAGCTCCTGCTGCCCACCGACCCCCTCCCAGGGCACTAGGCTGTCGGCCACCAGCAGGTGCATATGAAGCCCAGCCAGGCTCTCGAGGTCCAACTCCACGCCCTCGGCCTTGGCTGCCTCGCGGGCTGCCAGCACCAGGCGGAAGCGGGCCACGGCCACAGCGTAGGGGTTCAGATCGCAGCCCCAGACGCTGTCAAG
>CAZHIK010000093.1:5546-14779 GCA_964532635.1 uncultured Enterobacterales bacterium | reverse complement strand
ATTCCCGGGTGAACTGCTCCTGGATCTCGTGGTCGCGGGTGGGCACCACGAAGTGCACGGCGGTGGCCAGCTGCACACCGCCGGCCTCGAGGGCCCGGCGCAGCGCCACCCAGAACATGTCGGTGAGAACCCGGCCGTGGTGTAGCGCGTCACGCTTGGACAGCTTCAGCTCTGCGCGCAGGGCGGCGGCCAGGGCGGCGTCCATGTTGGCGGCCCGCGGACCCAGCTCGGGGTGCTCGCGCATGGACTGCACGGCGTTGAAGCCAGAAAAGTTGCGAGCCGCGTCCAGGTCGGCCGCCACGATGGGGATGGTGCTGGGGCCATCGGGCAGTCGGGCAAGGGCGTCGCGCAGGTACTCCTCCGGATCTGTCCACCACTCGGTGGCGTCGGGATCGTCGTGGATGCGACGCAGCCGCGATCGCTCGCGGGGCTCGAGCCCTGGGCGCCGCAGCTCGGCGTTGACGAGCGCCTGGTGGTCCTCGACAGCCCGCTCCCGGGCCAGGATGGTGGCGCGGATGCGCTCGGCCTTGGCCTGGCGGATCTGGGGCTGGGCGTGGTCGAAGAGCAGATCGGGCAGGGGCAGCTGCTGCAGGAAGCTGTCCCACCATGCCAGCTGCTGCTGGGCGGCCCGGTAGGCTTGTTCGTTGGCCAGCAGGTCCATGGTTGAGGACATCCACCCCAGGCGCTGCATGCCCTCGGAGATGTGGCCCATGTCGATCAGCAGCGCCGAGACCACATCACCCCAGGCCTGGACGGACACCTGCAGCATGGTGGACATGCTGCGCCGCACCGGGGCCTTGGGGGCATCGGCGATCAGGACATCGCGAGAGCCCTGGGCGCCGGACGCGGCGGCGCTGCCGGCCTGACGCACGGCGATGGCGGTCTGCGGGTCCTGCCTGTGGCGGTGATCGCTCATGGACCCATCATAGACGAGACTCGCGGCTAGCGACGGCGGCGGACGCCGATCAGGGCCAGCAGACCCAGCAGGCCCAGGGCCACCAGCCCCCTGGGGGCCGGGCGGACCGCGCAGCCCCTGGGCTGCTCGGCGGCGCCGTTGGAGTCGAGGAACAACTCCACCTGCTCGTAGACCGACTGCATCTGGCTGATGACCAGGTTGAGGGCCATCGCCTCGGGCACGGAGCTGTCGTTGAGGGTGGCGTCCACCCACATGGACTGCAGGGTGAGGGTGCCGCCTTCACCATAGGGCAGCAGCACGTTGAGGTAGTACTGGTCGTTGAGCTCGAAGCTGTCCCACTCCACGTCCGAGGGGCGGGTCAGCCAGGATCGCTGCACCATGCCCAACTGGCCGTCGATCTCCACCCAGCGGAAGTAGCTGTAGTTCTCGGACTCGACGTCGTTGAGGATCGGGTAGTGGTCGTAGAGGTGGTTCTCGGTCTCGAGGTGGTCGCAGGTCATCTCCACCCAACACTCTGTGTCGGTGAGGAAGGTACGCTCGTAGTCTTCGTGGGCGTCGGGGATGACCTCGACCGGATCGTCCACCGTGAGCGCGATGGCGAATGCGTAGGGCTCGTAGCTCTGGCTGATGGTACCCACCGCCGCGCCGAGCATGTCCTCGGTGTTGTGGTTGCGATCGTCGAGAACCTCGACCGCGGCATCGCTCAGGTTGGTGACCTGGTAGCCCTCGAGGGTGTCCTCGAGGTTGGCGTTCATCCAGGTGTCGAGGTTGGCCAGGCCTGCCTCGAGCTCCCGCGTGTCCTCGTCGGCCGTGTGGGCGAAGAGGTAGGCGCACAGCTCATCCAGCTCTACCGGAGCGGGAGGGGGAGCCCTGCACCCAGCGGCGATGAGGGCGAGGACCGGAAGGAAAGACAGTGAGGGACGAGGCATGCGTACTGGTATACCATCGGAATCGCCCGAGGCCAGCACGAGGCGAAACCAGAGCGGCTATCGTGGTGTCACAGCCCACCGCAGGAGGCCCACGATGTCCGAGCCCAGCAGCAGCTCTCCACCGACCATCGAGGCCCGCAAGCAGGGCCTGGTGCGCGACTTCCTGGACTTCCTGGTGCACGAGAAGGCCTGGTGGCTCACCCCCATCATCCTCGTGATCCTGGCCATGGTGGGCTTCATCATCTTCGCTGAGAGCTCGCCGGTCCTGCCCTTCATCTACGCTGGCGGTCTGTAGGACTTGAGACGCTCGATCTCGGCGATCCTGGCCCTGGCTGCCTGCAGCGCAGCACCCGAGCCAGCCCAGCCGACGTCCCTCGACCGGGGGGAGAACGGCATCTGGATGCGTCGCCACTGGCTCCACGGCGGCCCCGAGGTCGAGGGCCACGAGGACCGGATGCGCCAGGAGCTGGCCACCGCGGCCGCCACCAACGGCATCACTCGGCTCTACCCCTTCCTGGGCCCCATGGACTGGGAGGGCCACCCCGGCTGGCGCCGCAAGGGCTTCATCAACCGCTACGAGCCCGACGAGGTCCGATCCTTCACCGCCGCCATGGCGGAGCTGAGTCCCGATCTGCGGATCATCCCCTGGACCGGCGGCACATGGCCCCACGACGTGCTCTACCTGGACCAGGACCGCATCGACGGGTTCGTCGCCCACACCCGCACCCTCACCCACAAGCTGGGCTCCCACGGGGTGCAGCTGAACGTCGAGCCCCAACCCAGCTACACCGAAGGCTACCTCGAACTGCTGGCCGAGGTGAAGGCCGCCATCGGGCCTGACAAGGTGCTGTCCATCGCAGCCTACCCGCCCCCGACCATCCACCAGCCCGCTGAGGAGGTCCACTGGACCCTCCCCTTCCTGAAGGACGTCTGCCTGGCCAGCGACGAGCTGGCGGTGATGGCCTACGACACAGGCATCCGGTATCGCTACCTGTATCGGTCGCTCATGGAGCGCTGGACCCGCGAGCTGGCGGACACCCTGCCACCGCCGGAAGACGGCGGCTGCGTGTGGCTGGTGGGCCTGCCCGCCTACGAGGACGACGAGCCCTGGCACCACCCGGGCGTGGAGACCATCGACGAAGCCATCCGAGGCGTCAACGACGCCTTCGATGACGGCGCCCCCGCCAACTTCCGCGGCGTGGCCATCTACGCCTCCTGGACCACCGACGCCGCCGAGTGGGGCAGCTACGACCAGCTGTGGCGAGGGCTCGAGGAGCCCCGGGCGGTGGTGTTCCCGGACCTGGTGCTGCCGGATGGATCGTGAGCTTCTGTAGGGGCGGGGTCTACCCCCGCCCGCACGACGGGAGGGGATGAACACCCGCTACGGCCCTCCCCTACAGAGGTTTCCGGAAGAACACCTCGCCAATGTCGTCCGGGTTCATGCCGTCGATGACACCGCTCTCCTCGAAGCCCAGCTCGAGGTGCCAGCTCAGGGCGGCGGGGTTGTCGTCCTGGGCAGAGCTGAACAGCACGCTGCGGCCCGTGGCCCGAAGCTCGGTGGTGAGCTGGGCCAGCATCGCAGCCGCGATGCCCATGCGGCGAAAGTTGGGCTCCACGTGGAGCAGCTCGATGAAGGGCACCCGGGCCCAGAGCAGGTTCTCGACCAGCCAGCCTACCGGCTGTCCGCGCACAAAGGCCAACAGCACAAGCCCGTCACGCCGCTTACTGGCGAGCAGCGCTGGCGGCAGCTTGCCCACCACCCCCGGGGGGATCGAGTCGTAGCTCTCGGCACGACGAACGGTGATCTCCATGGCGGCCTCCTCGACCGGAAAGATAGCGCGCAGGCCCCCTCAGATCAGCAGCACCCCACACAGCATCGCCACCGCCGTGACGCCCAGCAGCGCGAAGGCCCCCTGCCCCAGCGCCAGCTCGTCGAACAGCCGTCGCTGCAGAGCGTAGAGCAGCGCCACCAACGAGCAGCCCAGGGCCAAGCCCGCCAGACGTACGGGCCAGCTGATGGGGCCCAGGGCGTAGTACAGGTCGCAGCGGGCGCCCACGGTGAAGTAGCCCAGGCCCATGAAGCCCAGCTCGCCCGCCGGCATCAGGCACAGCCAGAAGAACAGCGCCCGGGCCAGCTGCCCGTCGCGCTCGGGCCGCACCATGGCCCCCGCCACCCCCAGCATCAGCGCGCCCAGCGCCGCCAGCGCCGGGGCTGCCGAGATCAGCCTGTCGGAGTAGCCCACCCCCTCCGGGAAGCTGTACCGCACGTGGCCCCAGGCCTCCTCGTCCCCCAGCACCACGAACTCGAGCAACTCCCCACCCTGCAGCCACACCGCCGCAGCGTGGGCCAGCTCGTGTAGCGAGGTGATGCCCACCGCACCGAAGATGCCCAGCAGCAGGATGTGCAGCCAGTGCCCCAGCAGGAAGCGCTGCGCCTGGCGATGGACGGGACGGGCGGACATTCTGCTCCCTCCGACCCGCAGCCTACCACCGGGGTTCCCACTCCGGGTGTAAGCCCCCACCCCCCTCGGATCGTTGTCCCGGCGCAACCGCATCGAGGACCCGAACATGACCCCCAGCCGCTCCCTCTCCCTGGCGCTCGCCCTGACCCTCGGCGCCACCTGCGCCCTGCCCGCCACCCACCTCATGGCCGCCGACCTGGCCGAGCCCGACGAGGAGGTGGAGGCCGTAGCCCCCGAGGCTGCACCAGCCCCCAGCAAGCGCATCGGCACCGACGAAGCCTACCAGGCCTTCCAGGACCAGCTGAAGGGCGCCTTCGAGGGCTGGCCCAGCCGCAGCTTCCACATCCAGGTGGACCGCCCGCTGTACCGCCCGGGCGAGACCATCTGGTTCCGCGCCTGGGACCTCGAGCGCAAGAGCCTGAGCACCACCGGCCAGGGCCAGGGACTCGAGGTCCAGCTGATCAACCCCAAGGGCGCCACCGTCGTCAGCAAGAAGGTGGCCCACGACGAAGGGCTCAACACCAACGACATCATCGTGCCCGACGGCGTGCCCGGTGGTGAGTACCTGCTGCGAATCCTGCGGGGCGGCCAGCTGGATGCCGAGCGGCCGGTGATCGTCTCCGCCTACGAGGCGCCTCGGCTCAAGAAGAAGCTCGAGTTCATGCGCAAGGCCTATGGACCCGGCGACACGGTGGTCGCCAGCGTGAACGTCAAGCGCCCCACCGGCGAGGTGCTGGCCAGCCAGACCCTGGTGGGCGCTATCCAGCTGGACGGTGTCGCCCTGCCCCGGGTGGAGGTCACCACGGACGCTCGTGGCGACGCCGCGGTGCGCTTCGAGCTGCCTGAGCGCATCACCCGCGGTGACGGGCTGTTGACGGTGCTGGTGGAGGACGGCGGCATCACCGAGTCGGTGAGCAAGCGCATCCCCATCGTGCTGCAGAGCCTGGATGTGTCGCTCTACCCCGAAGGCGGCGATCTGGTGACCGGGCTGCCCTCCCGGGTCTACTTCGAGGCCCGCGATCCCATCGGCAAGCCGGCCGACATCGAGGGCCGCCTCGTGGACGACCGCGGCCGCGAGATCGCCACCTTCGCCAGCCACCGCGACGGCCTGGGCCGCTTCGGCTTTGTGCCCGAAGAGGGGCGCAGCTACCACGTGGAGGTCACCGCCCCCGCGAACATCGAGCAGCGATACACCCTGCCCGCCGCCAAGGCTCGAGGCTGTGTCATGCGCAGCTTCGACGACCTGGACGGCAGCCTGGAGTACCTGCGCGTGGCCGTGCGCTGCACCGAGAAGCAGCCGGTGAGCGTCCAGGCGGTGATCCGCGAAAACCTCATCGACGGCGCCACGGTAGCCGCCGGTCCCGACAAGCCCGCCGTTGCCTACCTGCAGTCCGGCGACCCCGCCATCGACCGCGCCATGGGCATCGCCCGAGTAACCGCCTTCGACGCCGACATGCAGCCTCTGGCCGAGAGGTTGGTGTTCCGCAATCGCCGCCATCGCCTGAACGTCGAGGTCACCCCCGATTCCGACAGCGTGCAGCCTCGGGATCAGGTCACCCTGAACATCGCCACCACCGATCCCATGGGTCGCCCGGTGGCCGCGGACCTGGCCCTGGCCGTGGTGGACGACACGGTGCTGTCCTACGCGGACGACAAGCAGGGCCACCTGCTCTCCCGCCTGCTCTTCGAGCAGGAACTCCAAGACGAGGTCGAGGAGCCCAACTACTACCTGGATCTGACCGAGGAGAAGTCGGCCCTGGCCATGGAGCTGCTCATGGGCACCCGCGGCTGGCGCCGCTTCGACTGGCAGCAGGCCCTGGTGCAGACCTACCAGCCCCAGGAGACGCTCCAGGCCCTGGGCTACCTGGGCTATCTCGACGGGCTCGGCTACCTCGAGGCCGAAGTCGCAATGGCCGGTGGGGCACCGCGCCGAGGCATGGTTCGCCGCGCCAAGGCCGCCGAGGCCATCCCCATGGCGCCGGTCCCCATGGCCGTCGATCAGGGTGCCGTGATGGACTTCGACGAAGAGCCGCCCATGGACGAGCCCCCGCCCATGGAGGAGATCGCCGCCGATGACGACATGGACTTCGCCGAGGAGCGCAAGCGCCGTCCCCGCGTCCAGGCCCGCGGCGAGCCCATCGCCATGGGCGATGTCGAAGCCGAGTTCTGGGCTGGCAAGGACGCCCAGGGCTACCAGTGGGCTCCGGTGCGCGTCTTCCCCGCGCCTATCTACGAGGGTGGCCCCCCCGAGGTCCGCACCGACTTCCGCGACACCATCCACTGGGATCCTTCGGTGCGCACCGACGAGGACGGCCAAGCCCAGGTGGTCTTCCACACCTCCGACGCCATCACCAGCTTCCGGGTCAGCACCGAGGGCGTGGGCGGCGGGCTGGCGGGCCGGGACGAAGCCGTGATCCGCTCCAACCTGCCCTTCTCCATGGCGGCCAAGATCCCCCTGGCCGTGAGCGAGGGAGACCTGGTGCGGATGCCCCTGACCTTGAGCAACGAGCGGGACGAGGCCCTGGCCCTGGCCCTCGAGGCCAGCTTCCCCCAGGACCTGCTGACCCTGCAGCGGCCCATGGCCAACCAGTGGGACCTGGCGGCAGAAGCCCGGGAGAGCCTGTTCGTGGACCTGCTGGTCAGCGGCAAGGACGGCCTGGGCTCCATCGCCTTCCAGGCCACCAGCGAGGGCCTGAGCGACGCCTTCGAGCGGGAGATCTCCGTGGAGCCCCTTGGTTTCCCCCAGGCCTTCGAGGCCAGCGGTGAGCTCGAGACGGTGGCCCGCCACACCGTAGACCTCGGCCAGGCCATCGATGGCACGGTCAGCGCCACCATCCAGCTGTACCCCAGCCCCGTGGCCACCCTGGTCAGCGGCATGGAGGGCATCATCCGCGAGCCCGGCGGCTGCTTCGAGCAGACCTCGAGCTCGAACTACCCCAACGTGATGGTGCTGCGCTACCTCGAGGAGCAAGGCGTCGCCGACCCCGAGCTGGTCTCCCGCACCATGGGAATGCTCGATCGCGGCTACAACCGCCTGGTTGGCTTCGAGAGCCCGAAGAAGGGCTACGAGTGGTTCGGTGGCGACCCCGGCCACGAGGCCCTGACGGCCTACGGCTTGCTGGAGTTCGAAGACATGCGGGCGGTCTACGGCGACGTGGACGCGAAGATGATGGAGCGCACGGCCGACTGGCTGATGTCTCGCCGAGACGGTCGTGGCGGCTTCGAGCGCGACTCGAAGGCCCTCGACAGCTTCGGGCGGGCCTCCGCCGAGGTCACCGACGCCTACATCGTCTGGAGCCTTGCCGAGGCCGGCTACACCGACGAGCTGGACAAGGAGCTGGCTCGCCAGCAAGGCCTGGCCACCAAGACCAGCGATCCCTACATGCTCGCCCTGGCTGCCGGCACCCTCGCCCGCCTCGATGGCAAGGACAAGGAAGCCCGCGCCGCGGCCAAGCGGCTGGTCTCGATGCAGGCCAAGGACGGCTCCTGGGCCGGCGCTGACCACAGCATCACCCGCAGCGGCGGCGAAAACCTCACCATCGAGACCACCGCCCTGGCCGTGATGTCCCTGCTGCAGGTCGAAGGTCACGAGGCCTCCGTCCGCCAAGGTGTGGACTGGCTCAACGAGCACCGCGGCGGCTTCGGCCAGTGGGGCTCCACCCAGGCCACGGTGCTGTCCCTGCGCGCCATGACCGCCTACGCTTCCGCCAGCCGCGCCACCCGCGGCCCTGGCGAGGTCGAGGTGCGCATCAACGGAAAGAGCGCCGGGCGCTTCGCCTATGAGGCCGGCCATCGTGACGCCATCGTCTTCGAGGACCTGGGCGACTTCTTGGCAAGCGGTGCCAACACCATCGAACTGGTGCTCGACGGCCAGGACCCCCTGCCCTACTCGGTCGCCGTGGAGTACCGCTCCACCCTGCCCGCCTCGAGCCCCGAGACCGTGGTGGACCTCGACACCCGGCTGGCCGCCAACCAGGTCTCCATGGGCGACAACGTCCGCCTCACCGCCACCGTGCGCAACCGCACCAACGAAGGCCAGCCCATGACCCTGGCCCGCGTGGGCCTGCCCGGAGGCCTGCAAGCACAGACCTGGCAGCTCGAGGACCTGCGGGAGCGTGGCGTCATCGACTTCTACGAGACCGGAGCTCGAGAGGTGGTCCTCTACTTCCGCGACATGGAGCCCGAGGAGCTGCGCACGGTGCCCATCGACCTCGTCGCCGCGGTGCCCGGCACCTACACCAGCCCCGCCTCGAGCGCCTACCTCTACTACACCAACGAACACAAGGACTGGGCCGAGCCCCTGCGGGTGACCATCGAGCCATAGGCTCCCTCTCCTCGGAGGCACGGCGGCTACCACCTCCGAGGCGCCTGCCCGGCACGACCCGGGAGCCCACGGCACGGCGTCCGTGGGCTCCTTTCGTTTCGGGCATATTCCAACATCGGAAACGGCATTGGCGTATCCTCGCCTGTCTGTGCCTCGTATGAACTCCGATAGGCTCAATTCCCCACCAAGGAGACACGGAATGCTGGTGCCCTCTCTCTTCCACGCCGTCTTCCTGCTCGTTGTGCCCCAGGCCCAAGCCGCCAGCATCACCGTCGATGCGGGCGGACCCTACACGGTCTCGGCCGACTCCTCCGTCACCCTCACCGCCACGGTCACCGCTGCCACCGGCAGCTGCTCGTCCAATACCTTCCGGTGGGACACCAACGGTGACGGCACCTGGGACACCTCCTACAGCTACTCCCGCAGCACCACCTTCACCGCTGATGGCGCTACCTACGACGGCCCCACCAGCGTGACCCCGGTGGTCGAGGTCTACGACGTCCGCTGCGGAGAGACCGACACCGACACCAGCAGCATCACCATCGACAACGTGGCGCCCTCGATCTCCACGGTTGGATGTACGACCTCCGCAGAGGCGAGCT
>CAZHIK010000093.1:0-5536 GCA_964532635.1 uncultured Enterobacterales bacterium | reverse complement strand
ATCTCCACGACCACCATCGACACGGCCGTGGACGAGGGCATCAGCCAGACCATGAGCGTCTCCTACAGCGACGTCGAGGACCTGGACACCCACTCCATCACTTGGGACTTCGGCGACGGCAGCACCGGCACCGGCTCCAGCGTCTCCCAGGCCTACGACGACAACGGCAGCTACACCGTCACGGTCACCGTCACCGACGACGACGGCGCCAGCGACTCCACCTCCGCCACCGTCGTGGTCTCCAACCTCGCCCCGGCCATCGACAGCAGCACGGGCACCTCGAGCGCCGACGAGGGCAGCACGGTCACCCGCACCTGTACCGCCAGCGATGTGGCCGCCGACACCATCTCCTGGTCCTGGAGCTGGGGCGACGGCGACACCTCCACCACCAGCTCCGGCACCTCCTCCACCGCCACCCACACCTACATCGACGAAGGCACGGGCAGCTACTCGGTGACCTGCACCGCCACCGACGAAGACGGAGACTCCGACACCCAGACCGACACCATCACCGTCACCAACGCCGCCCCGGTGGCGTCGGCCACCGGCAGCGCCACCAGCGAGGAGGGCGAGGCGGTCAGCTACAGCTGCTCGTCCACCGACGCCGGCACCAGCGACACCCACACCTACGCCTGGAGCTTCAGCGACGGCGACAGCGCCTCCGGCGCCACGACGTCGAAGACCTGGGCCGACAACGGCACCTACACCGCCACCTGCACCGTCACCGACAACGACGGTGACTCCGACAGCGACTCGGTCAGCACCACGGTGGGCAACGTGGCGCCCACCATCGACACCTTCACCGTCAGCACCACCGCCGACGAGGGTGAGTCCCTGTCCTTCGTCTGTGCCGGCTCGGACGTCTCCGCCGACACCTTGAGCTACGCCTGGAGCTTCGGTGACGGCGACACCAGCACCGCTGGGAGCACCACCCACACCTACGTGGACAACGGCAGCTACACGGTCTCCTGCACGGTGACCGACGAGGACGGCGACAGCGACTCCCAGTCCACCACCGTCGCGGTCGCCAACGTGGCCCCCACCATCGACAGCACCGGCTTCCCCTCCGGCAACCTCGAGGAGGTCTCCGCCAGCTTCAGCGCCAGCGCCAGCGACGTGGGCGACGACACCCTGAGCTACACCTGGGACTTCGGCGACGGCAACACCGCCGTCGGCGCCAGCGCCACCAACACCTTCGCCGACGACGGCAGCTACGCGGTCACCATCACCGTCACCGACGACGACGGCGACAGCGACTCCGTCACCGCCACGGTCACCGTGGCCAACGTCGCGCCGGTGATCGGCAGCGGCTCCGGTGACTCGAGCGCCGCCGAGGGCACCGCGGTCAGCCGCAGCTGCACCGCCACCGACGTGGCCGCCGACACCATCTCCTGGGACTGGGACTGGGGCGACGGCGAGACCTCCAGCACCGGCACCTCGGCCACCACCAGCCACGCCTACGCCGACGACGGCAGCTACACCATCACCTGCACCGCGTCCGACGAAGACGGCGGCTCCGACACCTGGTCCACCTCCGTCACCATCAGCAACGCCGCTCCGGTGGCCACCGCCTCCGGCTCCTCCAGCGCCCGCGAGGGCGAGTCGGTCACCTACACCTGCTCCGTCAGCGACCCCGGCAGCGCCGACACCCACTCCTACAGCTGGAGCTTCAGCGACGGAGACAGCGCCACCGGCGGCTCGGTGGACAAGACCTGGGCCGACGACGGCAGCTTCACCGCCACCTGCACCGTCACCGACGACGACGGCGCCTCCGACAGCGACTCCGTCAGCACCACCGTGGGCAACGTGGCGCCCACCATCGACACCTTCACCGTCACCACCGCCGCCGACGAGGGCGAGGAGCTGTCCTTCGTCTGCGCCGGCTCGGACGTCTCCACCGACACCCTGACCTACAGCTGGAGCTTCGGCGACGGCGACAGCAGCAGCGACGCCAGCACCACCCACACCTACGACGACGACGGCAGCTACACGGCCACCTGCACCGTGACCGACGAGGACGGCTTCAGCGCCACCCAGTCCGCCACCATCGCGGTCGCCAACGTGGCCCCCACCATCGACAGCAGCAGCTTCCCCACCGGCAGCGTCGAGGGTGTCTCCGCCAGCTTCTCCGCCACTGCCAGCGATCCGGGCGCCGACACCCTCACCTACGCGTGGGACTTCGGCGACGGCGGCACCGCCATCAGCGCCAGCGCCACCAACACCTACGCCGACAACGGCAGCTACACCGTCACCGTCACCGTCACCGACGACGACGGAGACAGCGCCACCACGACCAACACGGTCACCGTGAGCAACGTCGCGCCGGTCATGGGCAGCGCCTCGGGCACCTCGAGCGCCACCGAAGGCAGCAGCGTCAGCCGCACCTGCACCGCCACCGACGTCGCGGCCGATGTCATCTCCTGGACCTGGGACTGGGGCGACGGCGACACCTCCACCTCCACCTCGGGCTCCTCCACCACCGCCAGCCACACCTACGTGGACGAGGGCACCGGCAGCTACAGCGTGACCTGCACCGCCACCGACGACGACGGCGGCTCGTCCAGCACCACCGCCACCGTCACCGTCACCAACGCCGCCCCCGTGGCCGTTGCCTCCGGCAGCTCCAGCAGCGACGAGGGCGACGCGGTCACCTACAGCTGCTCCGCCACGGATGCCGGCACCAGCGACACCATCTCCTACACCTGGAGCTTCAGCGACGGCAGTAGCTCCACCGGGGCCACCGTCTCCAAGACCTGGGACGACGACGGCGAGCACACGGCCACCTGCACCGCCACCGACAACGACGGCGCCTCCGACAGCGACACCACCAGCACCACGGTGCTCAACGTGGCGCCCACCATCGACAGCTTCTCCACCGACAGCAGCGGCGACGAGGGCGAGGAGCTGGGCTTCGCGTGCGTCGGCTCCGACGTAGCGGCCGACACGGTCACGTACTCCTGGAGCTTCGGCGACGGCAACACCAGCAGCGACGCCAGCACCACCCACATCTACGACGACAACGGCACCTACTCGGCCACCTGCACCGTGACCGACGAGGACGGCGACAGCACCTCGCAGACCGCGACCATCGTGATCGCCAACGTGGCGCCCACCATCGACAGCTTCACGGTCACCTCCGGCGCCGACGAGGGCGAGACCATCACCCTCAGCGCCTCCGCGAGCGACCCGGGCGACGACACGCTGACCTACACCTGGAACTTCGGCGACGGCTCCACCGACACCGGCAGCTCGGTCGAGTACGCCTACACCGACAACGGCACCTTCACCGTCAGCCTCACCGTCACCGACGACGACGGTGACTCGGTCACCCAGACCAGCACCATCGAGGTCGCCAACGTCGACCCCGAGATCATCTCCCTCGAGGGCGACGAGACGGGCACCGAGGGCGGCACCCTGGCCTGGGATGTCAGCTACTCCGACGACGGCAGCGCCGACACCGTCACCGTCAGCTGGGACTTCGGCGACGGCGACACCGAGGGCGATCTCGACAGCGTCACCCACGTCTACGTCGAAGATGGCGTCTACACCGTCACCGTGCAGATCTGCGACGACGACGGCGGCTGCGACACCCAGACCCTGGAGGTCCTGGTCTCGAACGTGGCTCCGGTGGTCGACTCGTTCACCGGCGACACCGTGGGCGACGAGGGTGACAGCTACAACTTCACCTGCTCGGCCAGCGACGCCGGCAGCACCGACACCCTCAGCTACCTGGTCACCTTCGGCGACGGCAGCTCGGACACCAGCGCCTCCACCAGCCACACCTACGCCGACGACGGCAGCTACACCGTGACCTGTACGGTCGTCGACGACGATGGCGAGAGCGACACCGACAGCATCACGGTGACCGTGTCCAACGTCGATCCCAGCATCGACAGCATGACCTCGAGCGTCAGCGGTGCCGAGGGCGACGACCTGTCGTTCAGCGCCACCGCCAGCGATCCGGGTGACGACACCATCACCTACACCTGGGACTTCGGCGACGGCAACACCGACACCGGCGCCGACGTCACCCACGCCTACGGCGACGACGGCAGCTTCACCTACACCCTGACCGTCAGCGACGAGGACGGCGGCTCCAGCAGCTCCAGCGGCACCGCCACCATCGCCAACGTGGCCCCCACCATTACCCTCAGCGGGGCCACCACGGCCGACGAGGGCTCCAGCTCGATCTTCACCGTCAGCATCGACGATGCGGGCTTCGACGACACGCACACCTGCGTCTGGGACTGGGGCGACGGCGGCACCGACAGCGGCTCCGATCTCGAGGTGGCCCACACCTACGACGACGACGGCAGCTACACCATCACCGTGACCTGCGTGGACAGCGACGGCGCCACGGGCTCCGACAGCATGAGCATCACCGTCGCCAGCCTGCCCCCCGTCATCAGCGAGCTGTCTGGCGACACCTCCGGCGACGAGGGTGACGAGCTGTCCTGGACCTGCACCGCCACCGACCCGGCGCTCGGCGACACCGTCACCATCACCTGGGACTTCGGTGACGGCGCCGGTGACAGCGGCGAGACGGTGACCTACGCCTACAGCGACGAGGGCAGCTACACGGTCACCTGCACCGCCACCGACGACGAGGGCGAGACCGCCACCGAGAGCCTGGCGGTCGAGATCTCCAACGTGGCCCCCACCATCGACGGCCTGACCACCGAGACCAGCGGCGAGGAAGGCCAGACCCTGAGTTTCGTCGGCAGCGCCAGCGACCCGGGCACCGCAGACACCTTGAGCTGGACCTGGGACTGGGGCGACGGCAGCACCGACGCCGGCGACAGCGTCACCCACGCCTACGGCGACAACGACTCGTGGACGGTCACCGTCACGGTGGACGACGGCACCGACTCCGTCTCCGAGAGCTTCACCGTCGAGACCACCAACGTCGATCCCGAGATCAGCGGCACCCCCGACGCCGAGGTCTACTCCGAGACCGACTACCTGTTCACCCCCACCCTGATCGATCCCGGCAGCGACGACACCTTCGTCTGGACCGCCACCCTGCCCGAGACGGCCGTCCTGGATGCCACCACCGGCGAGATCACCTGGACGCCCATCTACTCCGAGGCGGGCAGCTACGAGCTCGAGCTGGTCGTCACCGACGACGACGGCGGCTCCGGCAGCCTGACCTGGAGCCTCGAGGTCATCTTCCTGGACGAGGACGGCGACGGCATGTCCGACGCCTGGGAGACCGAGCACGGCCTCGATCCCACCGATCCCAAGGACGGCGCCGACGACGACGACGGCGACGGTGTGAGCAACTACGAAGAGTACGAGGCCGGCACCGATCCCGACGTCTTCGACGGCCCCAGCCAGCCCGTGGCCATCAGCCCCGAGGACGGCGTCGAGGTCGCGGACCTCGAGGTCACCCTGGTGGTCGAAAACGCCACCAGCCCCCGCGGCGAAGCGCTGGTCTACGACTTCGAGGTCTACGACGACGAGGCCATGACCACCCTGATCACCAGCACCACGGCCCTGGCCGCCAACATACGCGAGCGGACCGCCGGCAACCCCT
>CAZHIK010000092.1:0-14861 GCA_964532635.1 uncultured Enterobacterales bacterium | reverse complement strand
AGATCCGCTCGGAGGTGAAGGCGGAGCCCTCGGCGAAGCGGTCGTTGGTGCCGTCACCCCCGGTGCCGTGGGTGGCGGAGAAGGTGAGGTTGGAGGTGAACAGCGGGATCTGGATGACGCCCTGGGGTTCCACGGCGGCGTGGGCGTAGGAGGTGGCCGGAAGTGAAACGCGGACGCCCGCTCGATGCGCTGGACCGAGTGTTGGAGTCTCGTCGAGAAGTTGCCGATCCCCAGCGCCTACCCCACCGCCACCTCGCGACACACCAACACATACACCGCATTGCTGAGACGATTCAGCCCGTGCAGCAGCGTCTCCTGGTCGCCAGCTGAGACGTGATCCGCGCTGGCCATCGCGTCCATGGCCGCGATCTCCACGTCGCGACAGCCCGCCCTCAGCAGGTTCAGCTTGCTGACCAGGGCTCCCATCTTGGACGAGGGCATCACCCAGCCTACGCCCAGATACCCTGTGGTGTCATGGGACACACGATGCAGCTCTTCAGCGCTCAGTCCCGAGAGCTCGAGGGTGGGAACGGGTCGCTGTGTGACCTCTGCACTGAGAAGGGCTCTCAGGAAGGCCAGCACGTCGTCCAGGGCATCAGCGGTGTCACAGCGACCTCTTTCCCGTGCCATCACACCGGCCTCGAGGCACTGAGCCTGGAGCATGTCGAGCTTGCCCCGCAGGCGGATGACGGGGTGGGTCTTGGGCACCAGGCTGTGGTTCGAGAACAGGTGGGTGAAGCCCGAGGGCTTGTCGGCCACGGGCATGCCCGAGCCGTGAAGGCGGAAGGGCAGCTGTGCGGCGCGGGTGTCCTGGCGCGCTGCGCGGCCAAAGGTCTCAGTCAGCTGCTCCACCTCGGGCAGGGGGGAGAGGCTGTGGGGCCGGGCGGCCAGGTCCAGCACGGTGTCCTGGAATGCCTGGGCCGCGGCCTGCACGTCGTGCAGGTCTCCGACGAGCAGGCCACCGGAGAAGTTGGTCTCGCTGGGCGGCGGAAAGAAGAGCTTCATGTCCACCGGGGCGACCTTGAGGGCCGCATCCAGCCCCAGGATGGCCTCGATGGGGGGCGCGATGAGGTAGGCCATGGGTGAGCCCAGCTCGCAACCGGCCAGCTCGGCCAGGTAGGCCCCCACCCGGGGGATCACGTGGGGGTAGAAGGTGCAGCCGTTGTCGTCGTCGGCGCTGTAGAACCAGGCCTCGTCGTGCAGGTAGCGCAGGGCGGCCTGCATGGCGGAGCTGACCGACTCGGGCTCCGCCCCCGCGAAGATGCCGATGATCTCGCCACTGAAGGGCCCCGAGGGATAGCCGGAGCCGGCGTAGAAGCTCTTGGCGTAGACCACGTCCACCGGGGCGTGCTTGGTGCCCTCGTCCAGCGCCGTGTACAGGCAGTCGTCGATGTTGGCCGTGAGCATCCCGATGCTGCGGTGGTGGTCCTTCAACTCCAGATCCCGCGCCAGCTGGGGATGCACCGCGGGGATGATGCGGTAGGCCAGGACCTCGGGCTTGACCGGTTCGAGGATCATGGCGCTACATCACCACGCCCGTGCGCTTCTCGCGCAGGGCCTGGAGGATCAGATCGGCAGCCTGGTTCGCGCCTTCCACCGGCTGGAGGCCGCCGGCGTGCACATTGGAGATCAGGTAGCGCATGGCCTCGGAGAAGTTCTGCACCTTCATGTAGGTGATGTAGATGCCCATGGAGCTGGCGGTGTTGAGCCCGGGGCGCTCACCCACCAGCAGGCAGAGCACGTCCGCTTCGGTGCTGCGAGCCAGGTGGTCCCCCGCCGCAACGCGGCCGCGGCTGATGCCGCAGGGGGTGCCCAGCGACACACCGGCGGCCTTCAAACGATCGACGATGACCGGGAAGACCTGGGGCAGGTTCTGGTTGATGGCGGTGGCGCTCAGGCCATCCACCGCCGCCAGCTGGACCTTGGCACCCCGGACACAGCGCTGCTGTACCGTGGCCAGGGAAGCGTCGGACAGGGTGCGGCCCAGATCCGGGCGCACCAGGAACTCCTGGCGGCTGGCGGTGGCGGACTCGAGGTGCACCAGGCCGTGGGCCTCCATCATCGCCGGGTCGAGATCGGAGGCCACCGCGTCGCGGGCCGCGGCGTGGTCTGCCTGGAAGCTCAGGATGGTGTCGGTGCGGTAGCGCACGCCAGCCCGGCCCACACCCAGGCGAGCGGCGGTCTGGGCCAGGTAGTCACCGCGGCTGCCCGCCGGGGCCCAGGTGCCCGTGGCGGGGGTGGAAGCCAGGGGCAGGCCCGCCCAGCGGGAGACCTTCTTGCCCAGGTTCACCCGCTCCGGGTCGCCGGTGGGCACGGCTGGAGGCAAGGCAGGCTCGGCGGGGGTGACGGGGGCAGCGGGAGCCGCAGCGCCAGGCCGCAGCTCGGCCATCACCACCTCACGGATCAGATCTTCGAGGCGCTTGTCACTCATCGGACGAAGACCCCCATGTCGCCGGCCAGGCCGGTGAGCTTGCCATCCTGCATCAGGCCGAGCCGCTCCATCCAGGCCTCGAACTCGGGCGTGGGTCGCAGCCCCAGCAGCTCGCGCACCGCGGCGTTGTCGTGGTAGCTGGTGGACTGGTAGTTGAGCATCACGTCGTCGCCCATGGGCAGGCCCATGAAGAAGTTGGCCCCGGCGGCGGCCATCAGCACCGCCATGTTCTCGAGGTCGTTCTGGTCGGCTTCCATGTGGTTGGTGTAGCAGACGTCGATGCCCATGGGCAGGCCGTGGAGCTTGCCCATGAAGTGGTCCTCGAGGCCCGCCCGGGTGACCTGCTTGCCGTCGTAGAGGTACTCGGGGCCGATGAAACCCACGACGGTGTTGACCATGAAGGGGTCGTAGTGACGCGCCAGCCCGTAGCAGCGGGCCTCCATGGTGAGCTGGTCCCAGCCGTTGTGGCCCACGCTGGACAGCTCGGAGCCCTGGCCGGTCTCGAAGTACATCAGCTGGGGGCCCTTGGCGGTGCCCAGCTCGCGGATCATGCGCCAGGCTTCGTCGAGCATGGCGTTGTTGACCCCGAACGCCCGGCAGGAGACCTCGGAGCCGGCGAGGCTCTGGAAGAGCACGTCCATGGGCGAGCCGGCTGCCAGGGCCTTCATCTGGGTGGTGATGTGGGCCAGGCAGCAGTGCTGGGTGGGCACACCCCAGGAGCGGGTGAACTCGTGCAGCAGGGTCAGCACCGCGGTGACGGACTCGGCGGTGTCGATCACGGGGTTGACGCCGATGAGGGCGTCGCCGATGCCGAACGCCAGGCCTTCCATCGTGGACGCCAGGATGCCGTGGGGGTCGTCGGTGGTGTGGTTGGGCTGCAGCCGCACCGAGTGGCGCCCGTCGAGGCCAAGGGTGGTGTTGGCGTGGGTGACCACCCGCATCTTGCGACCCGCTACCATCAGGTCCATGTTGGTCATCAGCTTGGCCGCCGCCGCGATGCACTCGCTGCTCAGGCCGCGGCCCAGGGCGACCATGTCGGCCCCGGTGGTGGTGGGCGCCAGGAGCCACTCCCGCAGCTGGGCCACGGACCAGTCGCGCACCCGGGCGAAGCGAGCTTCGTCGACGTCGTCCTGGATCAAGGCGGTGACCTCGTCGTCCTCGTAGGGCACGGCGGGGTGTTCGCGGATGGCGGAGAGAGGCAGCTGCCCCAGGACACGGCGCGCGGCCACCCGCTCGGTGGCGCTGCGGGCTGCGACCCCGGCCAGGACATCGCCCGACTTGGGTTCGTTGGCGCAGCCCATGACCCTGCGGAGGTCCGGGAAGTCGAACTGCTCGTTGCGGACGGAGGTGGAGAGCTTCATGTGCCGGAAGCTATGCCGGCACAAAGAGGGGTGCCAAAGGCGCGAGTCGGGCCGAGGCCCCGAGGCGGTGGCTCACAGTCTCGGTGTCAGAGCGGCTTCTCGAGGTAGTCGCTCCAGTGCCGATAGCCCAGGCTCTCGTAGAAGCGCCGGGCCGGCGAGCCTGCCAGCACGTCGAAGAGCACCTTGCTGCAGCCGGCTCGGACAGCGGCGGCCTCGAAGTGCGCCATCAGCTCCCGGCCCAGGCCCGCCCCCTGACGCCCTGGCGCCACCAGGATCATCCGCAGGTGGGCCACCATGTGGGCGGATGTGTGGTCGGGGTGCCGCTCCCAGGCGAGGTAGCCCACCACGGGCCCCGTCGGTGCGTGCAGGGGCCGGGCCACGGTCATCCAGTAGTCATCGCCCCCCAGGCGCCGTCGAATGTTGGCTTCGATGCGCTCGAAGCTGTGGTCGCGACCGTGCTCGAGCCAGGTGGGGAGGATGCTCGCGCGGTACAGGTCCAGCACGTGGGTGATGTCGTCCTCGCGCAGGGATGCGAGGACAACGGTGGTGGAAAGGTCGGGGGTGTCGGGCATGCTCACTCCGGAAGGCAGCCTAGCCCACGGTGGTGGCGCGAGCCCCCACACGGATAGACCCACGCCATGCCACGCCTCGTTCCTCCTCTGCTCGCCGCCCTCGCCACCCTGCTGGGCCTCGCTGGCCTGTGGGTCGATGTGGAACCCGTGAGCGCCCACGCCCCCTGGCTGGTGCTCCTGGGCGGGCTCATCCTCGCGCTCCAGGCGCCCCTCGCCGGGTTCATAGGGACCAACATCGCCTGGCCGCGCTCCACTCGAGAACCCCGCCAGCTGCGGCTGGGTCCAGGTGCCTGGCTCCGGGCCCCCATCATGTGGCTGCACGCCTTCCAGCGCAGCTACGCGGTGGAGCCCGGGCTGTACTACACAGGCGAGGCCTGGGATCCCGAGGCCCCGCTGCTGGTCACCGGCAACTACCTGCTCACCGTGCTGTCCGTGGTGCGCGCCCTGGCGGGCCGCTCGGTGGGCCTGCTGGTGGTGGACACCGACGGCATCAACGTGTGGTGCGCGTCGGGCAAGGGCCGCTTCTCGGCACAGCAGATCATGTCCGAGCTGGGACGCTACGACGAATCCATCCTGGGGGAGCGGCCCCGGCTCATACTGCCCAAGCTTGGCATGAGCGGCGTGAAGCTCGAGCTGCTGCGCAAGCTCGGCATGCGCCCCGTGATCGGGCCGGTGCACGCCCGGGATCTGCCTGCCTACCTGGACGCCCCACCCCTGAGGCACCGCAGCACGGACCGGGTGTCGTTCGGGTGGCGAGCCCGCGCGTTCTGCTGGCTGCCAGGCCTGGTGCAGTACCTGGTCTACGGCCTCGCAGGGCTGCTGGGCCTGGTGGGCGTCCAGGCCGTCGGGGGACCACCGGCCCCCATCGGAATGCTGGCCATCGTGGCCTGGCTGGGCACCGCCTACCCTCTGCTCTTCCCCTCCATCCCCGGGCGGCGATTCGCGGTGAAGGGCCTGTGGCTCGGGGGTGCCACAGCCCTGGGGCTGGTCGCCGCGGGCGTGGCCCTCGGCGCATCCTGGGCAGCGATCACCGCCACAGCCCTGTTCAGTGTCGCCATGGCCGTGTTCGTGGGGCTGAGCTTCACAGGCAACTCGGCGGTGAGCAACTACAGCGAGGTGCGCACCGAGATAGCGCGCTTCCTGCCGGTGGATGTCATCCTCTTCCTGGCCGCCTTCGTGGCCTTCCTGTTCTCGGGAGCCCCCGCATGATCCGCATCGACACCGATCGCTGCACCGGCTGCGGCACCTGCGCCCTGGTCTGCCCCCACGGCGTACTGGAGATCACCGCCCGCAAAGCCGTGCTGGCCCACCGGGATCGCTGCATCGAGTGCGGCGCCTGCCAGATCAACTGCACTCCGGGGGCGATGCATGTCACCAAGGGTGCCGGCTGCCTGGTGGCCATCATCAAGGAAGACATCCTGCGCATCCAGCCGCAAGGATGCGGCTGAGACAGCGGCTGCTAGCCGCGGCGTGACCGCGGCCACTCACAGCAGCCAGTTGTTGGCCTCGTTGCCCTCGATGAACTCCTGGACCTCGTGGCTGCGGTAGTAGCCACCCGAGACGAAGGGATCGGCCGCGACGATCTCTTCGACCTCCTGCATGGAACCGACACGGAAGATCTGGATGGCCCGCGCGCCATCCCCCAGCGGCCCGCAGGTCACGAGCCTCCCGGCACCGGCGTGCCCTCGGAGATGGTCAACATGCCGCACCAGCAGGCGACGGTCCGGCCCTCCCGGCCGCTTGTCTCCCAGGATGACGAGGTACTGCTTCATCGTAGCCTCCGTTGGTGAGAGGATAGTTCGGGCCTCCTCGCCGGTCGAACCTGGGAGTCGCGATGCGCACCCTCCCCCTGCTCATGCTGCTCACCAGCACAGGATGCGATCCCAGCACCGTAGACAGCACCCCTCCAGCAGAGCCCGGCTGCACGCTGGGGGAGCGCCAGCAGATCTGGGAGCCCTTCTGCCCCGAGGGCACCGACCTGCTGGACTGGGTGGATCCGATGATCGGCACCGCCGGCAGCGGCAACGCCGTCCCAGGGCCCCTGGTGCCCCACGGCTTCGTCAAGCTATCCCCCGACAGCCAGGTCGAGGTGGGCTCGGTGGACGCCTACGAGTACGAGGCCGAGCGCCTCGAGGGCTTCAGCCACACCCACCTCGAGGGCCCCGGCGGCGGCTCCAACGGCTACAGCAACCTGCTGGTGTTGCCCTGGGTGGGGGCGCTTCCCGAACGGACCGCCGACCTGTCCTCGGGCTTCTCCCACGACAACGAGACCGCAGAGGTCGGCTACTACGCGGTGACCCTGGACGAGCACGGCGTGCAGGCGGAGCTCACCGCCGCAGCCTGGACCGGGGTGCACCGCTACGGCTTCCCCGCCAGCGACGACGCGCGCATCGTCTTCGACGCCGGCCACAGCCGAGGTAGCGCCGATGAAGCCGAGATCACCGCCACCAGCGACGGCTTCCACGGCTGGGCCCGCTACTCCATGCACCCCCTGCTCACCTACACCCTGGACGAGGCCCCGGGGGACACGGGCCTGCTGACCCTGTACTTCCACGGTGTGTTCTCCCGCCCCTGGGAGCAGCAGGGCGCCTTCGAGCGCGATGGCACGACGCTGGAGAGCCTCGCCGCAGATCCCATCACGGGCGAGGACGTAGGCGCCTGGTTCGCCTGGTCCACCACCGCTGGCGAGAAGATCGAGCTGCGGCTCGGGATCAGCCTCCAGAGCGAGGCGCAGGCCCTGGCCAACCTCGAGGCCGAGGCCCTGGACCGCAGCTTCGAGGAGGTCCGGACCGCTGCCGAAGAGGCCTGGGCCTGCCGCCTGGGGAGGGTGCGGGTGGAGGGAGGCAGCGACGACGAGACCACCCTGCTGTACACCAGCCTGTACCGCAGCATGATGCAGCCCTCGAGCCTGCTCGAGCACAACGAGGCCTTCGTCAGCGGCACCGCTGGCGAGCCGATCACCCACCAGGCCTGCGACGACCGGCTGTTCTACGCCGACGACTGGTGCCTGTGGGACACCTTCCGCACCACCCACCCCCTGGCCACCATCCTCGAGCCCGAGACCATGGACGATCGGGTGGCCAGCTTCCTGCACCAGTACGAAGAGGGCGGCTGGCTGCCCAAGTGCACCTGGGCGGCCACGGGCTACTCCCGGGTGATGATCGGCAACCACGCGGTGCCGGTGCTGGCGGACGCGGTGATCAAGGGCTTCTCGGACTTCGACCCGGAGCTGCTGTGGGAGGCAGCGGATCACACCGGAAGTCACAGCGACGAGATCTTCCTGGTGGACGGGGTGTGCGGCTACTTCGACCTGGGCACCGTGCCCGAGTACATCGACCAGGGCTGGGTCAGCCACGAGTGTGACACATCCCAGTCGGCCTCCATGACCCTCGAGTACGCCTACAACGACTGGACCACCGCCCGCATCGCCGAAGTCCTGGGCCTCGGAGACGAGGCGGCCAGCTACGACACCCGCTCCGAGAGCTGGCGAAACCACTGGGATCCCGACGAAGGCTTCATGAGAGGCCGCCACCGGGACGGCTCCTGGGTAGAGCCCTTCGATCCCTCCGACGGTGACGACTTCTGCGAGTCCAACAGTTGGGTCTACAGCTTCTTCGTGCCCCACCAGCCCGAAGCGTTGATGGAGACCATGGGGGGTGACGCGGCCTTCGTGGAGCGGCTGGACCGCTTCTTCGACGAGGGCTGGTTCGAGCCCAGCAACGAGCCCAGCTTCCACGTGCCCTGGCTCTACGGCCGCACCTCCCAGCCCCACAAGGCCACCGAGCGCGTGCACGCCCTGCTGGAGGGAGCCTTCTCCGCGGACCCCGATGGCCTGCCGGGCAACGACGACGCGGGCGCCACCAGCGCCCTGTACGCCCTGGCCGCCATGGGCCTGTTCCCCATGGCACCGGGGGACGGCCTCTACGAGCTGACCACGCCTCTGTTCGACCGCGTGGAGCTACGGCTGCACCCCGGGCGCAGCGACGCCGGGGTCTTCGTCATCGAGACCACCGGGAGGGACACAGGTGTGATCATTCACAGCGCGAGCCTCGCAGGAGACGACCTGGACGTGTGGCAGCTCACCCACGCGAGCATCGAGGCGGGGGGAACCCTCGAGATCAGCCTCGGAGAAGCGCCTTAGTCTGGTATCATCGGGCGCCCGCTGCCCGTCATTCCCCGGAGACACCATGGCCTCCCTGGTTCGCTTCACACCGCTGAAGAATCCCTCCTCCTTCCGCAAGCTCGCCGCCGCCATGTGGAACGCGCCCAACGATCCGCACATCTACGGCTTTCTGGACGTGGACGCCACCAACGTCCTGGCCATGATGGAGCGCTACGAGGCCAAGACCGGGGCCCACCTGAGCGTCACCCACGTGGTGGCCCGGGCCACCGCTCTGCTGCTGGCGCGACACCCCGAGGTCAACTGCAAGGTGGGCTGGGCCAGCATCCTGCAGCGCAGCCAGGTGGACCTGTTCTGCCAGGTGAGCACCGACAGCGGCAAGGACCTGTCAGGCGCCAAGATCTCCGAGGCCGACAAGCTGTCCATGGCGGAGCTGGCCCAAGCCCTCCGAAACGCCGCAGGCAAGATCCGCAAGGGCAAGGACCCGGCCTTCGAGCGCAGCCGCAACATGTTCAGGGCCCTGCCGCTGTGGGGCCTGCGCCTGATCCTGTGGTTCCTGAACCTGCTGAACAACAAGCTCAACCTGCACCTGCCCAAGCAGGGCATGCCCCGGGACGCCTTCGGCTCGGCGATGGTCACCTCCGTGGGCATGCTGGGGGTGGACACCGGCTTCGCCCCCTTCACCCCCATCGCCCGCTGCCCCATGATCCTCACCGTCACCCGCATCAAGAAGCGCCCCTGGGTCGTCGACGACGAGGTCGTGCCCCGCCCGGTGCTGCGCCTGTGCGGCACCTTCGATCATCGCATCATCGACGGCTACCACGCGGGCAAGCTGTGCGCGGAGCTCGAAGAGCTGATGTACGAGCCCGAGGGCCTGCTCACCGACGAAGAGCGTGAGGGGTGGGACAGCGCCTGACACATCCGATGCGTTAGGGTGGCGGCGGGATGCTCCCCACCCGAGGCCACATGCGCCACCTCCCCCCATTCGTTTGTTCGATCCTGCTGTCCGGCTGCAAGGTCGTGGACGCGCCGGACAGCCTCGAGGAGCTGGTGGTCTTCGGCTTCGTCCACTACGACCAGGAAGCCGAGTATCTCGAGGCGGTGGGGGACAAGCTCTTCCCGGGGGTGCAGGGCCTCGATGACGAGCTGACCGAGGGCTACTACGTCGACCTGCTCACGGCCGACGACCTGGCCCTGGCAGGCATCGAAGATCCCGAGACCGACGGGATCATCGGGGCCCTGGGCCAGTCGGTGTACCAGCACGACATCGTGCCGGTGGTCTGCGGCATCACCTGGCCCGACAAAGACGAGACCGAAGCCTACGACAACTACCTCGACTACACCTTCGAGGACGACGGCAACCGCGACTGCTTCCTCGCCGGCGAGTGCGACCGCTACGACCACACCGCCACCCAGATCATCGAGGTGCCCATCCTGGGAGAGTCCACCCAGAGCTTCCAGCGCAGCTTCCGCTGGATCCACCCGCCCGATGGAGATCCGTGGATCGCGGTCCGGCTGCTCGCCCCCAAGCCCATCGAGTTCAGCACCTCCATCCTGGCGGTGGATCAGCAGTACTCCTTCTACGCGATCTACGCCGACGGCTCCGTCACCCGCCGTGTCGAGGCCTTCTGGGTGGAGGCACGGGCCCTTGGCGCCGAGTTCCCGGAAGCCTTCGCGGTGGACATGGCGGTCAACGAGATGCAAGACCAGGCTGATCGCGTGGACGACTTCCTGGACAACGAAGAAGGCTGCGACTGATCGCTGGAACCCCGCGCCCTGCGCGGGTACTGAATGGCCATGCTGCACCTGCTGCTGATCGGCGCGGCCCTGGCCGCAGGCCCCCACTGGAAACCCAGCGACGACGCCCTGCGCGCCTACGATCGCGGGGTCGAAGCCCTGGATGCCGCCAGGCTGGACGTGGCGGAGCGGCGACTGCGCGAGGCCCTGGTGGCCGATCCCGACTGCGGCGCCTGCGCCCACGCCCTGGGGGTCACCCTGCTACGCCGGGACGACGCCGAGGAAGCGGTGGAGCTGCTGCAGGAGCTGGCCCGGCTCCACCCCCAGCGGGCGGACGTGATGATCTCCCTGGCGGATGCGGCCTTCGGCTCCCAGGACTTCGCCCTGTCCATCGAGGCCGCTGCCATCGCCCTGGTGCTGGACGCCACCGCCTGGGACGCCCTGACCGCCATGGTGCGAGCCTGCCTGCGGACCGGTGACACGGCCACCGCGCGTCGCTGGCTCGACAGCGCCTCGGGCGCTCACCCCGACGACCGCCTGGCCTGCCTGAAGGCGGACATGTTCGTGGAAGAGGGAGACGTCACAGGCGCGTCTGCGATGCTCGAGAAGTGTGAGCTGTCCCGAGACGACACGCTCATCGCCCACGTGCGAGCCCGGGTGGCCGCAGCCTCCGGTGACTACACAGCGCTGGTGTCTCAGGCACACGAAGGCGGCAACAAGGACCTCAGCCGCTTCGGGCAGGCCTTCGCGGAGTACGAGGAAGGCTCCTACCGAAAGGCGGCATCGCTCCTGCGACTCGTGCTGGCCGACAACCCCTCCAACGCGGAGGCCGCGCTCTTCCTGGGTCTCAGTGAGTACCACCAAGGTCACAGTGACAAGGCCACCGAGGCCCTGACCCTGGCCTTCGGGGGTGAGACCTGGATCTCGGTGGATCGACAAGGAGGCTACAGCGGCGTGGTCACCGCGGGCGGCGCTGAGGTCTTCGAGGCACGCCTGCGCCAGGGCGTGGGCCTGCTGGTCCAGCTGCAGGTGCAGCAAGGAGACCTCGAGGGCGCCGCGCACAGCCTGGATAGGGCCAAGGCCGAGCTGGAGCCGTGCGCCGAGGTGGACGCGGGCCGCATCGCGCTGCTCGCCGCCCGGGGCGAGCCCCAGGCCGCGGCGGTCACCGCCACCCGCGCCCTCGCCGCACAGCCTGGCGTGCCCATGCTCGAGGACGCCGTGCGCGACCTGCTGCTGAACCACCGTGAGAGCCGCAGCCCGGAGCTGCTCGAGGCCACGACGGCGACGGGGATGGCCGAGGGACCCTACTGGGCCGCGCTGACCCAGCGCGATCTGGGCGCTCCCCTCGAATGCCTCGAGGCATTGGCCCCGGCCCTGGTGGGCGACGACGCACAGACGCGCCCGACCACTCTGACCCTCGCCTGGGCCTGCGCCGTCGAGGCCGACGAGGTCGAGCGCGCCGACGGCTACCGCGAGCTTCTGCTGGCCGAGGGAGCCTCGCTGGACGCAGATGTGTCCCTGAACCACACGAGGCTGCTGCTGGCAGCTGGGCAGTTCGACGGCAGCCTGGCCCTGTTGCGAAGCCTCGAGCTCGAGCGCAACGACCGGCTCGACTATGCCCGCAACCTCGAGGTCATGGCCCTGATCGGCCTGGGCGACACCGAGCAGGCACTGGCCACAGCCAGCGCTGGCGACACCACGGCCGAGACCCGCTTCGAGCTGGCCCTGGCCCTGCTGCGGGCCGAGCGCATCGCCGAGGCCACGCCCCTGCTTGCCGGCTGCTGCGAAGGGCTCGAGCTCGAGGACAACCGCACCCGCTGCCGGGACCTCTTGCTCCAGGTGGAGGGTCTGGCGGAGGAGACACGGTAGACTTCCCGCAGCACCTCGCCCCGCGCAGACCGGAGGACATCGTGGTCCAGCCCTGCTCCCGCACCCTCGGCCTGCTCCTGTTGGTGGGCTGCACCGCGGCGCCGGACAGCGCCCCCCCCGATGACAGCCGGGTTCCAGACAGCGGCACGCGCCCAGAGGCCTGCGATCTCTACACCACCACGGGCAGCTTCGGCGTCGAGCTGACCACCACCTACGCCGCGTTCTCGGGCGATCTGATGTCCGGTCCCAGCCCCTTCACCTCCGACGAGCTCGCCGTGGACGGGGACTGCACCCTGTTCGGCTGGGAGCGACCGCCGGTCTGTGATCCACCCTGCGAAGGTGAGGAGATCTGCGGCTTCGGGGACGAGTGCCGCGCCTGGCCCTGGAACCTCGATGCCGGCACCGTGTGGCTGAAGGGCACCAGCCCGGAGCTGGAGGTCGAGCCGTCGGAGTGGGGGAGCTACGACTACACCGGGGCCTGGAGCTCGCCCTACGACCCGGGCGACGTCCTCACCCTGCAGGTCGAGGGCTCCGAGCACGTGGAGGCCTTCGAGCTCAGCCTGGCCGGCTCACCTGCCCTCGAGCTGGATCGTTTCGAGCTGACCATGCACGCCGGCCGGCCCCTGGAGATCCCATGGGAGATCCCCGAGGGGCCCTCGGGAATGCGGATGCGCGTCCGCCTGTCCGTGGATCACCACGCCACCACCCCGGCCTACGCCCGCTGCGACGCGCCGGCCACCCAGGGCTCGGTGACCGTCCCCACCGCCATCGTGGATGCCCTGATCGAGGCGGGCGCCACGGGGATCGGGACCTATGTGGAGACCGCCACCCTGACCCTGGCCAGCGAGGCCTGGGCTGAGACCTCGGCGGGCTGTGTCGTCTTCGAGACCGCCTCCCCCATGTACTTCGACGTGGAGACCGAGCTGTGATGATCCTCTCCCTAATCCTCCTCCTGACCCTGCCGGCCTGCGGCCCCAACCCCGGCCCTGGCGAGTACGAAGACGGCGTCTACCACTGCTGCGCTGAGGGCCAGGGCACCGACTGCTGCGGCGGCTACGACCAGGGCATGTGCTTCGAGTACGGTGGCATCTACGGCGCCTGCATCGAGGCGGGGGAGCTCATCGAGGGCAAGGTGATCTGCGCCTTCTGCTGCGACGACATGCTGATGGCCGAGCCCATGGTGGAGACCGACGAGGTCTTCGACGGCTACCCCGAGGGCTGTGGCCCCGGGGAGACCCCACCCAGCATCCTGATCTGCGTGGACTGCGGAGACGGGGTCTGCGGCCAAGGCGAGAACCGCTGTATCTGCCCGGAGGACTGCGAATGAAGACCCTCACAATGGCCATCGGCGGCCTGCTGCTGGCCGGCTGCCCCCGCAAGGTCACGCCTCCCGAGCCCACGCCGGTGGCTCCGTCGGCCCCGGTCCAGACCATCCAGGGCGCGCCTCCCCCGGCCCAGGAGCTGGCCCAGCGCAACGCGCCACCCGCCACCCACCAGCGCTCCGCTCCTGGCCTGGCCTGGGAGGCCGAGATCGGCCTCACCAGCTACCGCACCACCATCCAGGTGCACGGTGGACGGGTGATCCTGGGCTCCAACGGCCGTGACTGGCACAGCGAGCAGGACCCCCTGGACGGCGTGTGGGTGCTCGACCCCATGACCGGCGCTACAGTGGCCCACCTGATCCCCCCAGGGGAAGGCGAGAAGGACGTCAACGGCGTAGCTATCGACGGCAACACACTGGTCTTCGGGACCGACCAGGGGGTGGTCTACAAGGTGGGCTTGGACGGAAGGATCCTCTGGCAGGCCGAGATCGGCGGCGACGCCGAGGCGGCACCGGGGCTGTACGAGTCCAACCGCGACGGCGTGCTGGACGTGGCCATCGGAGCCGAGGAGGGCGACTTCTTCGTGCTGGACGGCCGCAGCGGGGAGCCCCTGATCCGCGTGCCCACATCGGTGGGCGAGTACGGCCAGACCGGCTTCGTGGCCCCCCCCGCGCTGGAGGACGTCACCGGCGATGGCGTGCTGGACGTCTTCGCCCCGGGACGCGACAACTGGATGCACGCCGTGGACGGCGCCACCGGTGAGGCCTTGTGGAGCAGCGAGCACACCAGCGGCCTGCACAGCGCCCCTGTGCTGGCAGACACCGACGGTGACGGCGTGCGGGAGCTGATCTACACAGAAGCCTACTCCGAATTGCACACCGCCGATCTCAGCACTGGCCTGTGGCAGTGGGGCGCCATCCTGGAGCACCCGGGGGGAGGGATCGAGGGCCTGTTCGGCGCGGTGTCCTGGCACTCGGGGCTGGGCTGCGCCCTGGTTGGCACCGCCTGGTGGGGCGAACAGGAGGGCCTGTACTGTGTGGGCCCAGAAGGCGTCTACTGGCGCTACACAGAGCCCAGCGGCAACATCACCAGCGGCGCCGTGATCGGAGACACCGATGGCCGACACGGCTTCGAGGTCGTCTTCGGCACCGAGTCTGGCAAGGTGCTGGCCCTGGACGGACGCGGCGAGGTGGTCTGGGCCCTGGACGCCGGCGGCCCCGTGGAGTGCACCCCCACCCTGGCCGACATCGACGGCGACGGCCTGCTCGAGCTGCTGGTGGCCAGCAACGACGGCTACCTGCGCGCCTACGACACAGCGGGCCGCGCCCCCGCCCTGTGGGGTTACCACCGGGGTTCCACGTGGAACACCGGGGTGGTGGACTAGCAGCGTGCGGTAGATCGCCTTCCAGCGCGTAGCGCTGGCACGGCCAGGGTGTTTTCAGCCGGCTA